>JBAQHA010000689.1:0-3789 GCA_049288075.1 Oricola sp. | reverse complement strand
CTGGAGGAGTTGCTGGCCGCAAAAGGGCCGCGGCTGCTCGAAGTCATTTTATCAAAGGAGGAATCCGCAATGAACGTGATGGTCAAGAACGAGACGATGTCGCGCGCGCCCGAGAAGTTCTTCATCGGCGGAGAATGGGTCGCCCCGCTGTCGAACAAGAAGCTCGACGTGATTTCGCCGGTGACCGAGGAGCTGGTGCTCAGCTACCCCGAGGCTTCGACGGCCGACATGGACCGCGCCATCGCCGCCGCGCGCGACGCCTTCGACAACGGCCCCTGGCCGCGCATGTCTCCGGCCGAGCGCGCCGGCTATCTGCGCAAGGTCGCCGACCTCCTGACCGAGCGCCTCGATGACATCGCCCATTCGTGGACGCTGCAAGTCGGCGCGCCGATCATGCTGACCAAGAAGCTTGTCGGCCAGAACCCGACCTTGTTCAACTACTATGCCGACCTGATCGAGACCTATCCCTTCGTCGACGACCGCAAGCGAGACGATGGCGGCATGGTGAAGGTGGTCAAGGAGCCGGTCGGCGTCTGTGCGGCGATCACGCCGTGGAACGCGCCGCTGGTACTGTTGTCCTACAAGGTCGCCGCCGGCCTCGCCGCCGGCTGTACCATGGTCGCCAAGCCGTCGCCGGAAACGCCGCTGGAAGCCTATATCCTGGCCGAATGCATCGAGAAGGCCGGCCTGCCGAAGGGCGTGTTCAACCTCGTGCCGGCGGGCCGCGAAAGCGGCGACTACCTCATCCGCCACACCGACATCGACAAGGTGGCCTTTACGGGCTCGACTGCCGCCGGCAAGCATATCGCGGCGGTCTGCGCCGAGCGTCTCGCCCGCGTCAGCCTGGAGCTCGGCGGCAAGTCCGCCGCGGTCCTGCTCGATGACGCCGATTTCGGCGCCGCGATGATGCCCCTGATGATCTATTCGATGCCGATCACCGGCCAGGTCTGCTTCTCGCTTACCCGCATTCTCGTGCCGGAGTCGCGCAAGCAGGAATTCATCGACATGTATGTCGGCGCGGTGAAAAACATCAAGGTCGGCGACCCCTTCGATCCGGCGACCCAGATGGGGCCGCTGACCATGAAGCGCCAACTCGACCGCGTGCAAAGCTATATCGCGGCCGGCCGCGCCGAGGGCGCGACGATTGCCTGCGGTGGCGGCCGCCCGGCCGGCATGGACAAGGGCTTCTACATCGAGCCGACCGTGTTCGTCGACGTCGACCCGTCCATGAAGATCGCCCAGGAGGAGATCTTCGGCCCGGTAGTCTCGATCATCGGCTACACCGACGATGACGACGCGGCGCGCAAGGCCAACGACTCCACGTATGGCCTGTCCGGTGCGGTCTTCACCAGCAATCCGGAACGCGGTTACGCCATGGCGCGGCGCATGCGTACCGGTTCGGTCACGGTCAACGGCATGATTGTGGATCCCAAGCACCCGTTCGGCGGCTTCAAGCAGTCCGGCATGGGCCGCGAGGGCGGACCGGAAGGCCTCGACAACTATATCGAGACCAAGACGATCCATATCGCCTGACCGGCGACGCAAGCCGTATCAAAAAAGCCGCCGGAGAGATCCGGCGGCTTTTCCGTTCCCTGAAGCCCTGGGAGGCCGCTCAGAGAACCTCGAACAGGCCGATTCTGACGGAATCGGCGTAGCGTTCGCCGGTGCCGACAAACACGGTACGGTTGAGCCAGGCGTAGCGCGGGTCGCCGGTCTGCAGGCGTGGCTGCGTGCGCATGTAGTAGAGCGAGGGGTCGACGCTCTCGCCGGCCGCGAGCCGCGCCAGCACGTCGGCGGGCCCGTGCCGGAAACCGAAATTGCGCACGTCGATCAGCGCTCCGTCATGGGTCTCGATGGCATAGCGCGTGTCGAGTTCGGCGTAACCCTCGTCGAACACGGTCTGCCAGTCTGCGCCGAGATTGAGGATCTTGCCCTTCAGCCGGTCGCCCTCGACGGTACCGCCGATAATCGGGATGATGCGCGAACGCCCGCCGGGCGCCGCGCCTTTTTCTATTGGCGCGGCGAGACGGGCCGTGATCACGCAGAGAGGGCGAAGTCCGGGCGGTTGCATGTGTCCGCCCCTATCGCATCGTCATGGGCAGGAGCAGGACGATACCGGGGAAGATCACCAGGATCGCCAGCCGGAAGATATCGGAGACGATGAACGGCACCACGCCCCTGAAGATCGTCGTCAGCTTCACGTCCTTCGCGATCGTGTTGATGACGAAGACGTTGATGCCAACCGGCGGCGTGATCAGGCCGAGTTCGGCCGTCATCACGATGATGATGCCGAACCACACGGGATCGAAGCCGAGATGCACGATCACGGGAAACACGATCGGCACCAGCAGGATGATCATCGCCATGGAGTCGAGGATGCAGCCCGCGATGACGAACAGCCCCAGGATCAGCGTCAGCGTGCCGTAGGGTCCGAGATCGAAACCGATCAGCATGGCCGTGATGCGCTGCGGCGACTGCGTGATCGCCAGGAAATATCCGAACAGCATGGCGCCGATCAGGATCGTATAGACGGCGACGGATGTTCTCAGCGCCTCTACGAGGCTTTCGACAATGAGCCGGAAGCCCAGCCGCCGGCGCAGGACGCCGATCAGCATTGTCAGGAATGCGCCGACGGCCGCTGCCTCGGTCGGCGTCGCGACGCCGAAATAGATGGCGCCGATGATCGCGACGAAGAGCAGCATCACTGCCCAGATCCCGGACAGCGACACGAAGGCTTCCTTGACGTCGAAGGTGCCTCCCTGGGGCAGATTCTTGCGGTGCCCGATCAGGACGGTAGCCATGTACATGCTCATGGCGAGCAGGCCCGGAATGATGCCGGCGACAAACAGCTGACCGACGTCGGTTTCCGTGATGTAGCCGTAAACCACCAGCACTACCGAGGGCGGGATCAGGATGCCGAGTGTGCCGCCGGCGGCGATGACGCCTGTCGCGGTCTCGTCGGAATAACCGAAGCGGCGCATCTCGGGCAGGGCGACCTTGGTCATGGTGGCTGCGGTAGCGACAGTCGATCCGCAGATCGCCGCGAACCCCGCGCAGGCGGCGATCGTCGACAGCGCCAGCCCTCCGCGAAACTGCCCGAGCCAGGCATTGCCGGCCCTGAACAATTCGCGCGACATACCCGAATTGGTCGCGAAGATGCCCATCAGGATGAAAAAGCTGACGAGGCTGAGGTTGAAGTCGGCGACCACCCGGATGGGCGAGGTCGCCAGCAGGTTCAGCGCAGGCCCGAGCCCGCGAATGGAAGCGAAGCCGAACACGCCGACCAGTCCCATCGACACGCCGATCGGCACGCGCAACGCGATCATCGCGAAAAGAGCGATAAAACCCCCAAGGGCGATCCAGTCACCGCTCAACATTTAAACGTCATCCCCAAGTTCTGTCTTTTCGCTGTGTTCCAGTTCCCCGCGCCCCGTCGCGACGAGATAGAGGCGCACCAGCACTGTCACGATGGTTATCGCCGTCCCGGCCCAGATAATCGCCATCAGCGGCCAGACCGGTATGCGCAGGTCGAATGTCGCCTCGTTCGAGCGCATCGCGCTTTGGACGCGTTCGAACATCTTCCAGGTCAGCAGCACCACGAAGAACAGCAGCATGCTCCAGGCAAAGACGTCGACGTAGCGGCGCAGCTTCGGCGGCATCATTTCCGCGAACAGGTCGACCTTGATGTGCCCGCCGCGATAACCCAGCGAAGCGAAGCCCCACATGATGCAGGCGCCGATGAGCAGGCGCGAAATGTCGAAGGCGTCCGGGATCGGCCAGGAGAAGAGG
>JBAQHA010000688.1:0-3724 GCA_049288075.1 Oricola sp. | reverse complement strand
GCGAAGTTCATCGGTTGCTACGCGTCCTATCGCGGCGGCCACCGGCTGAACGCCGCTGCCCTGAAGGCGCTTCTGACCGACCGGACCGCCTACGAGGTCGTCGAAACCCCGGAAAAGCGCGAACGCGTCTACTCCGGCGATTTCGTCACCGTTGCGGCCGCTCCGGCGCACGCGCCCTGGTCTCTCTGACAGCTTCCGCCCAAGCGCTTTCCATGCGAAGCGGTGTCGCTCGCGCGCAACAGCGCGTGCGAAACGGCGGCGATTGACGGAATGCCACAAAATCGCGACATTCCGGTCGCACGGCGTTGCCGACGGATTACCGGCAGGGTAATGACGGCTACGCGACCGCGGGGCTTTGGCGCCGCGGGAAGAACGGGAAATTGAATATGGCGACCATGTCACACGAAAAAGCAATGCGAACCGGCCGGACGGTTGTCCGCGCCGCGGTAATCGCGGCCAGCGTGGGGCTTCTCGGTGCCTGCCAGTCGAAGGACGACAAGCTCGACCTGCAAAGCTATGTCGATACGATCGATCCCGCCGACGTGCTCTACAATCAGGGCCTTGCCAACATGAACTCCGGCAAGCTGCGCGAAGCGGCCAAGAAATTCGAGGCCGTCGACCGCCAGCACCCCTATTCGGAATACGCGCGCAAAGCCAACGTCATGGCCGCCTACACGTCCTACAAGCTCGCCAAGTTCGACGACGCAATCCAAGCGGCGCGCCGCTTCGTCAATCTCTATCCGACCGACGAGGACGCATCCTACGCGCAGTATATCATCGGATTGAGCTATTTCAGCCAGATGCCGGAAGTGACACGAGACCAGCGCGACACGATGCTCGCGATCCAGAACTTCAACGAATTGCTGGAGCGCTATCCTGGCTCCATCTACGAAGAAGACGCGAAGGCCAAGATCCGCATCGCCCGCGACCAGCTCGCCGGCAAGGAAATGCAGATCGGCCGCTACTATCTCGAACGGCGCGAGTATCCCGGCGCGATCAACCGGTTTCGGTCTGTAGTCGAGGAATATTCCAACACCCGGCATGTCGAGGAGGCGCTGGCGCGTCTCGTCGAGACCTACTACGCGATGGGACTCGTGTCCGAAGCGCAGACCGCCGCGGCCGTTCTCGGCCACAACTTCCCGGACAGCCCGTGGTACGCCGACTCCTACAAGCTGCTGCAGTCCGGCGGTCTCGAGCCGCGCGAGAATGCGGGTTCATGGATCGCGCGAGCCGGCGCAAAGCTCATCGGAGCCTGATGGCGATCCGCGCTACGAGGACCTGATCCGCCATGCTGTCGCAGCTCTCGATCCGCGATATCGTCCTGATCGAGGCACTCGACATCGACTTTTCCGAGGGGCTTTCGGTCCTGACGGGCGAAACCGGCGCGGGCAAGTCCATCCTACTCGATGCCCTGTCGATGGCGCTCGGCGCACGTGGCGACGCTTCGCTGGTGCGTCATGGCGCTGCGCATGGCCAAGTGACGGCGTCGTTCGATCTCGCTCGCGGGCATCCGGTGCGCGTCCTGCTCGAGGAAAGCGGTATCGACGCCGATCCGGGTGAACCGGTGATCCTGCGTCGCATCCAGTCGGACGACGGACGCACGCGCGGATTCGTCAACGACCAGCCCGCAAGCGCCGGCCTCCTGAAGATGCTCGGGCACAACCTGGTCGAGATCCACGGCCAGCACGATGATCGGGCGCTGGTCGACGCCTCCACCCATCGCGAACTGCTCGATGCCTTCGGCGGATTGAAGGGCGAGGCGAGCCATGTCGGCGCGCTCTATCGCGCATGGCGGATATCGGAGCGTGTGCTGGCGGACCATCGCAAGCGCGTAGAGGAGACGGCGCGGGAGGCGGACTATCTGCGCACTTCGCACGAGGAACTGTCCGGTCTCGCGCCTGAGCAGGGCGAGGAGGAGACGCTGGCGGAAAAGCGCGCGCAGATGATGCGGGCCGAAAAGATCGCCGGCGACCTGAACGAGGCGCATGACGTCCTGTCGGGCCAGGCTTCGCCGGTGCCGCATATCGCGAGCCTGCTCAGGCGGCTGGAACGCAAGGCGACGGAAGCGCCTGGCCTGCTGGAAGACGTCAATGCAGCGCTCGGCGCGGCGCTCGATCATCTCGCCGACGCGCAGAGCCGCATCGAGGTCGCGGTCAACACCAGCGAATTCGATCCGCGCGAACTGGAAGCGATCGAGGAGCGGCTGTTTGCGCTTCGCGCGGCCTCGCGCAAGTTCAACGTTGCCGTCGACGACCTGCCGGCGTTGGCCGTGCAGTTCGCCGACCAGCTGGCCGAACTTGACGCCGGTGAAACGCGGCTGGCCGAACTGGAGACGGCGGCAGAGGAAGCGCGCGACGTCTATGACCGGGCCGCGCGGGCGCTGAGCCAGGCCCGCGACACGGCGCGGCACGATCTCGTCGGAGCGGTGATGGCGGAATTGCCGGACCTGAAGCTGGAGCGGGCCGAGTTCATCGTCGAGATGGCGAGCGATCCCGAGCAGCGTTCGGAAGAGGGCATCGATCGGGTCGAATTCTGGGTGCGCACCAATCCGGGAACGCGGGCCGGGCCGATGATGAAGGTCGCGTCCGGCGGCGAACTGTCGCGGTTCCTGCTGGCGCTGAAGGTGGCGCTGGCGGACCGGGGCTCGGCGCCGACGCTGGTCTTCGACGAAATCGACACCGGTGTCGGCGGGGCGGTGGCCGACGCGATCGGCGCGCGGTTGAGGCGGCTCGCGAAAACCGTGCAAGTGCTGTCGGTGACCCACGCGCCGCAGGTTGCGGCGCGGGCGGCGACGCATTTCCTGATCGCCAAGAAACCGTCGCATGGCGAGCAGGTTGTCACCTCGATCGCCTGCATGGGCGAGGACGAGCGCCGGGAGGAGATCGCGCGGATGCTCGCGGGTGCGACGATCACCGATGAGGCACGCGCGGCCGCGGCACAATTGCTGAAAGCGAGCTGACAGCAGTCTTCGCGGGTCGCGCCGATTGTTGTTGCTCGCCGGGGTCAGGCCGCTAAATTCCGCTTTCGGAAGAGTCGGATAGGCGGCATGGTGGACAAAAAGCTCACACCCGTTGAGAAACTGAATGAGGAAGAGGCGGCTGCCGAATTGGCGCGGCTTGCCGCCGAAATCGCCGAACATGACGAGCGCTATCACCGCGAGGACGCGCCGACCATTTCGGACGCCGAATACGACGCGCTGAAGCAACGCAATTTCGCGATCGAAGCGCGCTTTCCCCATCTCAAGCGCGCCGACTCGCCAAGCGAGAAGGTCGGCGCGGCGGTCTCCGAGAAATTCGAAAAGATCCGCCACCGCGTGCCGATGCTGTCGCTGGACAACGCGTTCACCGACGAGGACGTGCGCGACTTCTCCGCCCGTATCCGGCGCTTCCTGAAACTCGGAGAGGATGCGCCGCTGCGCATGACGGCGGAGCCGAAGATAGACGGGTTGTCGCTGTCGCTGCGCTACGAGGACGGCGAACTGATCCATGCGGCGACGCGCGGCGACGGCACGACGGGCGAGAACGTGACCGCGAATGCGCGGACGATATCCGACATCCCGCACAAGCTGAAGGGGAGTCCACCGTCCGTTCTGGAGGTGCGCGGCGAGGTCTATATGACCAAGGACGATTTCGCGGCCCTGAACGAGCGCCAGGAAGCGGCGGGCAAGCAGACTTATGTCAATCCGCGCAACACTGCCGCAGGGTCGCTACGACAGCTCGACGCC
>JBAQHA010000687.1:0-19809 GCA_049288075.1 Oricola sp. | reverse complement strand
CGGCCGGATCGTCGATCCGGTCGGCTGGCTCGACGACATCGAGACGCGGACCATCCGCTTCATCGGCGAGGCGGAGGAGCGCATCCGCGAGGATTACCTGCGCATACTGCGTTTCTTCCGGTTCTTCGCCTGGTACGGAGACGGACGCCCGGACTCCAAGGGGCTGCTTGCCTGTGCCCGGCTGAAGGACGGGCTGAAGGGCCTGTCGGCGGAACGCGTCTGGACCGAGATGCGCAAGCTGCTCGGCGCGCCCGATCCGTCGCGGGCGCTTCTGTGGATGCGCCAGACGGGCGTGCTGAGCCTGGTGCTGCCGGAATCGGAGAAATGGGGCATCGACGCACTTTCGGGGCTGATCGCCACCGAAAGGGCGTTCAAGTGGCAGCCCGAAGCCCTGTTGCGGCTCGCCTCGATCATTCCGCATCGCGCGGAGGCTGCGGCGGCGGTGGCGGCGCGATGGAAGCTGTCGAACGCCGAGCGCGACCGGCTGGTCGACTGGGCGGACGCGCCGGACGTGAAGCCCGATACATCGGAAGCGGCGCTCGCGAAGCTTCTCTATCGCGGAAAAGCGCATGCCGTTCAGGACCGCATCCGGCTGGCGCTGGCCTCGGCGCGGGCCAAGGCCGACGCAAATCCGTCATGGCTGGAAGCCGTGGCCGGCTATGCCCGGCTGACGCGGTTCGCGGAGACCTGGAAGAAACCGCAGTTCCCCATCGCCGGCGCCGACATGATCGCCGCCGGTTTCTCCACGGGACCCGTCATGGGACAGGCCCTGCGCGATCTCGAGGAGCGCTGGATCGAAAGCGGTTTCAGGCTCGACCGCGAGGCGCTTCTCGCCGGGGTCAGGAGCCCGTCAGGTTGACGCCTTGTCCGCGTCGCGGATCATGGATTTGATCTGGTCGACCATGCCTGGCCGGATCATCGTTTCCGCATGCGCCGTGCGCAGATGTTCCGTCGCGCGGCGGACGATTTCGGCTTCGTCTTCGGCATGCGTCTGCCACTGACAGCCGGGAACAAGGCATTCGTACTGTTTCATGGTGCGATCCTCCGTTGCCTGGGAGGAGTGTCCTATTCTCGAAACTTGACGTCAATGTGCCATTACGGCGCATTGACGCATATCAAGGCCATTTCACCGCAGGCGGCATGGACGACAGGATCGAGTTGACGTTGCCGCCGGTTTTCAGGCCGAAGATCGTGCCGCGATCGTAGAGCAGGTTGAACTCGACATAGCGGCCGCGGCGCACGAGTTGTTCCTCGCGGTCGGCCTCGGTCCAGGGCGTGTTGAAGTTCTTGCGCACCAGATGCGGATAGACGATCAGGAAGGTGCGGCCGACATCCTGCGTGAAGGCGAAGTCGGCGTTCCAGCCGCCGGCGTCATCTTCGGAATGCTGCCAGTCGTAGAAGATGCCGCCGACGCCGCGCGGCTCGTCGCGGTGCGGCAGGTAGAAATACTCGTCGCACCATTCCTTGAATTTCGGATAGTCGGCGACCGGGTGCTTGGAGCAGGCGAGTTCCATCGACCTGTGGAACGCGATCGTGTCGGAATCGGTCTGGGTGCGGCGACGGTCGAGGACCGGCGTCAGGTCGGCGCCGCCGCCGAACCACCAGCTCGTCGTGACGACCATGCGGGTGTTCATGTGCACGGCCGGGACGTTCGGGTTCTGCGGGTGGGCGATCAGCGAGATGCCGGAAGCCCAGAAACGGGGATCGATGTCTGCGCCGGGGATCTGTTGGCGGAATTCCGGCGAGAACTCGCCATGCACGGTCGAAACATGGACGCCGACCTTCTCGAAGACGCGGCCATAGAGCATCGACATCGTGCCGCCGCCGCCCTCGCCGCCCTCGCGCTGCCATGGCGTGCGATTGAAACGGCCGGGCGCATAGTCGGAAAACGGGCCGGTCACGTCGTCCTCGAGCTTCTCGAAGGCGGCGCAGATCTGGTCGCGCAAGTCCTCGAACCAGGCGCGCGCCGTCGCCTTCTTCGTCTCGATGTCCGCGGGAAGTCCGACGGGCAAGTTCGGGCGTTGCTGCATGGCAGGGATTCACTCCGGCGAAGTCACGGCATTTCTAGCGGTTAACGGGTCGCGGCCGCAATTCCAAGTCCGCGGACTTGTCATACACGCCGGAATTGACAGGAAGTCCGGAAAAATCAATGCTGGCGATATTGCGGGGGAAAAGAATCATGCTTCCACCCAAGCCGCCACGGTCGGCGATCAGCCGACAGCTCTCCAAAAGCCGCGACCTCTCCGCGGCGCGCCATGACAGCTTCGTGCGCGAAACCTACCGTCTCGGACGTCCCGCCGCCCGCCGCAAGGCGCGCGAATGGTTCGACCGGTATCCCAAGGCCGCCTACTGGACGCAGGTGGAAAGCTGGCGCGTGCTCGACGGCGATATCATCGAATTCACCATGCGACGGTTGCCGACAGCCGACTGAGACCATCCTTCATGACAGCAAATCCACCCCTTTGCCGGCGCGTCGCCGCGCGCGACGACCTCGCCGCCTGCTTCGCCATCCGCCAGGTCGTCTTCGTCGAGGAACAACAGGTCGCTCCGGAGATCGACCGCGACGGGCTGGATGACGCCTGCATCCACTATATGGCCGAGATCGCCGGGAAGCCCGTCGCCACCGCGCGGGTGCAGATGCAGCCGGGGCGGATCAAGATCCAGCGCGTCGCCGTCTTGAGGGAAGCGCGCGGCAAGCGCGTCGGGGAGGCGCTGATGCGGTTCCTGATGGACGATCTTGCGGCGAGCGACGAGGCGACCGGGCGCGAATTCTTCCTGTCCAGCCAGGCTCAGGCGATCCCGTTCTACGAGCGGCTGGGATTTACGGTCTGCTCGGACGAGTATCCGGACGCCGGCATTCCGCATCGCGACATGCGCGCGGAGATCGCGCGCTAGCGCCGCATCGCGTCGATCGCCTTCGTCATCAGCGCGATGAAGGTTGCGCGCTCCTCGGGCGAAAACGCGGCCAGCGCCTTCTCGTTCTGCGCCTGGGCAGCGGCAATGGCGTCGTCCTTCAGGGCGCGGGCCTTCGGAGTAAGCCGGATCAACTGGGCGCGGCGATCGCCGGGATTCTCGTGACGCGTGACCAGTCCGTCGCGCTCCATGCGGGCGAGCGTGTTGGCGATGGTCGCCTGCTCGATGTCGAGGCGCTGGACGAGATCCTTCTGGGTCAGGTCTTCCTCGTTCCACAATTCCAGCAGCGTCATGAACTGGGCCGGGGCAAGGCCGAGCGGGCGGATGCGCTCATGCAGGCCGAGCGCGAACAGCCGCGCCATGTGATTGGCGAGATAGCCGGCCGAACGCGATTTTTCGAAGGTCATGAAAGCGGAGTAGCATTGCATAGCAGGCTATTCAATGTTATTTGCATAGCTTGCTATGTAAATGGAGCCGCCATCATGACAAAACGCATTCACGCCATTGCCGGCGCAATCGCGCTCGCGACGATCCTTTCGTTCTGGATATCGACCGTTGTGTCGGAATTATTCGGTTCTGCGGCGCAGGTCGCCGCCGTGAAGACCTTCGTGCTCTACGGGCTCGGCGTCCTGATCCCGGCGATGGCGGCGGCCGGCGGAACCGGCTTCCGGCTGGGGGCGAAATGGCGCAGCGGGACCGTCAACGCGAAGAAAACGCGGATGAAGATCATCGCGGCGACGGGCGTGCTTGTCCTCGTGCCGAGCGCGGTCTTCCTCGCGATGAAGACCGGGCAGGGGGCGTTCGACCGCGACTTCATGATCGTCCAGGCAATCGAACTGGCCGCCGGCGCGTCGAATATCGCGTTGCTGGCGCTCAACATGCGCGACGGAATGGCGATGAGGCGCCGCCGGATACCGAAGCCCGCGTGAGCGATGTCAGAGGCGCCAGCCGCGCTGGCGCATGGCCTCGCCGGCGACCATCGCCACGGACAGGGCGAGATTGATCGAACGCGCGCCTTGCGCCATCGGGATCGTCAGGCGCGTGTCGGCCAAATCATGAATGTCGTCGGGCACGCCGGCGCTTTCGCGGCCGAACAGCAGGACGTCACCCGGTTGGAATTCATGCGCGGTGTAGGGCGTATCGGCCCTGGTGGTCAGCAGAACGAGACGCCGGCCTTCGCCGGATCGCCAGTCCTGAAACGCTTTCCAGTTCACGTGACGGCGCAGTGCCGCCGTTTCGAGATAGTCCATGCCCGCCCGTTTCAAGGCCCTGTCCGACAGGTCGAAACCCGCAGGCTCGATGACGTGGACGACCGCGCCAAGGCAGGCGGCGAGCCGCAGGATCGTGCCGGTGTTGCCGGGAATGTCCGGCTGGTAGAGGGCGATGGCGAGGCGGTCGAACTGTTGCAATCGGGTGTCAGCTGCTGGCGGTAATGTCCGAAACCTGACCGTGCGGACTTGATGACGTTCCCGCGTGGGTATATGAAGCGCGCATCAACCGCAATCCGTGGAGGCGACGATGGAAATGACACCCATTCTTGCGCACGTCGCGCCCACGACGGGAAGCATCGCGGCCGGAATTCCGGCAATTGCCACCCGCATTCGATAGCCAGCGGTTCGATTACATAAGCTTCAGTTTCTGTTCGGCCGCCGGTTTTGGTTTCCCCAAAACGGATTACGGCCATGTTCGATTCCGCACTGCCTGAAACGCCAGTTTTCGCCTTCCCGGTCCTGTCGAAGCCGGGCGCCGCAAGCTTTTCCGCGCTTTTTCGCGCTCGCCGTTCTGGCAGTTCCGCAATCGGACGCCACATAGGTTCTCAAGAGGTTCGCCATGCTTTCGTGGTTTGAAAAACAAATCGATCCCTTTCCCGTCGAGCGGCCCGAGCAGCCGCCGGCGACGCTGCTTGCCTTCTGTTGGCATTACACCAGGGGAATCTGGCCCTGGCTGGCCGCGACTTCGGTGCTGATCGCGCTGATTTCGGGCATGCAGGTCGCGCTGTTCGGTTTCCTCGGCAATGTCGTCGACTGGCTCTCCGAGGCCGATCGGGCGACGTTCCTTGAAAAGGAAGGCTGGAAGCTGTTCGCGATGGGCGTGGTGATTCTCGGCGCGCTGCCGATCCTCAGCCTGCTCCACACGATGATCATGCACCAGACGATCTTCGGCAATTATCCAATGCTGATCCGCTGGAAGGCGCATCGCTACCTGCTCGGCCAGAGCTTCTCCTTCTACCAGGACGAGTTCGCCGGACGCGTGGCGACGAAGATGATGCAGACGGCGCTCGGCGTGCGCGAGAGCGTGGTGAAGATCCTCGACGTGTTCATCTATGTCGCGGTCTATTTCACCGGCGCATTGATCCTGGTCGGATCGCTCGATCTCCGGATGATGATCCCGTTCGTCGTCTGGCTGGTCTTCTATGTCTCGCTGCTTCGCTACTTCCTGCCGCGGATGCGGGCGATCTCCGAGCTGCAGTCGAACGCGCGCTCGACCATGACCGGGCGCATCGTCGACAGCTACACCAACATCATGACGGTGAAGCTGTTCGCCCATTCGGGCCGCGAGGAGGGATACGCGCGCGAGGCGATGAAGGACTTCCTCAACACGGTGCATCCGCAGATGCGCTTCGTGACGATGCTGAACACCGGGCTCGACATGTCGAACGCGGTGCTGCTGGCCGCTGTCGGCAGCGTCGGCATCTGGTCGTGGATGGGCGGCACGGCAAGCGTCGGCGCGATCGCCGTCGGCATCGGGCTGGTCCTGCGCCTGGAAGGCATGGCGCACTGGGTGATGTGGGAACTGGCCGGCCTGTTCGAGAATATCGGCATGGCCGAGGACGGCATGGGTACGCTCGCCCGTCCGCGCGCGGTGACGGATCGGCCGGATGCGAAAACGCTCTCCGTCAAGGACGGGAAGATCGAGTTCCAGCACATCCGGTTCCACTACGGCAAGGACAATGGCGTGATCGACGACCTCACCCTGACCGTGAAACCGGGCGAGAAGGTCGGTCTCGTCGGCCGGTCTGGCGCCGGCAAGTCGACGCTGATGAACGTGCTGTTGCGGCTCTACGACCTGGAAGGCGGGCGCATCCTCATCGACGGCCAGGACATCGCCGCGGTGACGCAGGATTCGCTGCGTTCCAACATCGGCGTGGTGACGCAGGACACGTCCCTGCTGCACCGGTCCGTGCGCGACAACATCGCCTACGGCAAGCCGGATGCGACGGAAGAGGAAATCGTGCGGGCGGCCAAGCGCGCCAACGCGCACGACTATATCCTCGGTCTCGTCGATCTGGCAGGCCGCACGGGCTATGACGCCCATGTCGGCGAACGCGGCGTCAAGCTGTCCGGCGGCCAGCGCCAGCGCATCGCGATTGCGCGCGTGTTCCTGAAAAACGCCCCGATCCTGGTTCTGGATGAGGCGACATCGGCGCTCGATTCGGAAGTCGAGGCGGCGATCCAGGAAAACCTCTATGCTCTCATGGAGGGCAAGACGGTGATCGCGATCGCCCATCGCCTGTCGACGATCTCCAGCCTCGACCGGCTGGTGGTTCTCGACAAGGGCGCGATCGTCGAAGAAGGGACGCATGAGGCACTTGCGAAATCCGACGGTCTTTATGCCCAGTTGTGGGCGCGCCAGTCTGGCGGCTTCATCGATGCCGAGGAGGCTGTCGCCGCGGAATGAGTAATCGCTTCAGGCCGGGGCAGGAACCGGAAACGCGCTATCGCAACACCGACCACCCGGTCTGGAACCGGGTGGAACGGTTCGTCGATCCGTTCCACGACACGGATCGCGAGATCCTGCCGCAAACGGCCTGGGGCTTCATTCTCTATTTCGCCAAACAGGCGCGCTGGCCGTTCATCCTCCTCCTGATCGTCGGCGGCCTGGTCGGCGGCGTCGACGCCGCGCTCTACTGGTCGGTCGGCTGGCTGATCGACATTCTCGACAATTCCAGCCCGGCGACCGTGCTTGCGGACCACTGGCGCGAGCTTTCGGCGCTCGCCTTCCTGCTGCTGATCGGGCGCACGATCATTCTCGTCGTGGCGGCGATCGTCGAACAGCAGGTGATCGTGCCGCGTTTCTACACGATGGTGCGCTGGCAGTCGTTCCGCCGCGTGATCGAGCAGCCTTATACCTTCTACCAGAACGATTTCGCCGGGCGGATCGCGACCAAGATCATGCAGGCGGGCGAATCGACGGGCGACTTCATCGTCACTTCGCTGCAATCGACGTGGTCGTTCCTTACCTTTGTGGCGCTCACCACGAGCGTCCTGTCGGCGCTCGACTGGCGCATGGGCGTCGTGGTCGCCGTCTGGGCCGCCGGCTATGCGGCAATCATCCGCTATCTGCTGCCGCGGCTGCGTCGCGCCGGCAAGGAGAACGCCAACGAGCGCGCGGTGCTGAACGGGCGGATGGTCGACATCTTCACCAACATCATCTCGGTGAAACTGTTCGACAGCCGGCAGCGCGAGCATGGCGGCATCCGGCAGGCGCTGACGAACTACCTGGGCGCGGTGACGCACCTGACCCGGATGATCACCACGGTCCGCTCGTCGGTCTACCTGCTGAACGGCTTCATGATGACCGCCGTCGGCGCGCTTGCCGTGATGTCATGGATCGCCGGGGCGCTGTCCACCGGCGAGATCGCGGCGACGCTCGGGCTCGTGTTCCGCCTCAACCAGATGTCGGGCTGGATGATGTTCAACATCAACGGGCTTATCCGCGCCTATTCGACGGTGCAGGACGCGACCGAGACGATATCGGTCGAACCGGCGATCCGGGACAAGCAGGATGCGATCGACATGCCCAAGTCGACGGGACATGTCCGGTTCGACGACGTGGTTTTCCGCTACGGGAAAATGCACGGCGAGTTGTTCCAGGGACTGTCTGTCGAAATCGCGGCGGGAGAGAAGGTGGGTCTGGTCGGACCGTCGGGCGCGGGCAAGTCAACGTTCGTCAATCTTCTGCTGCGCCTGTTCGATGTGGAGGGCGGGCGAATCCTCGTCGACGGTCATGACATCCGCGACGTGACGCAGGCTTCGCTGCGCGACCAGTTCGGCGTCGTCAGCCAGGAGCCGTCGCTGATGCACCGCTCGCTGCGCGACAATATCGCCTACGGCAAGCCCGACGCGACGGAGGAGGAAATCGTCGAGGCGGCGAAGAAGGCGCATGCGCACGAATTCATCATCGATGTGGAAGACCCGAAGGGACGGCACGGCTACGACGCCCATGTCGGGGAGCGCGGCATCAAGCTTTCCGGCGGCCAGCGCCAGCGCGTCGCCATCGCGCGCGTCATGCTGAAGGACGCGCCGATCTTGATTCTCGACGAGGCGACCTCGGCGCTCGATTCCGACATCGAGGCGGCGATCCAGGAAAACCTGCAGACGCTGATGGCCGGAAAGACGGTCGTCGCGATCGCGCATCGCCTGTCGACCATCGCCGCGATGGATCGCCTGATCGTGCTCGACAAGGGCGCGATCGTCGAAATGGGAACCCATGCCGAATTGCTGCGGCGTCCGAACGGCCTCTATGCCCGGCTCTGGGCGCGCCAGTCCGGCGGTTTCCTGGCGCTCGAAGAGGCCGCAGAATAGCCGTTTCTCGCCGCCGGCGGCGAGCGCGACATGTTGCCATCATTCCATGGTCGAGGCTGGACAAGCGCCTGTATCCGAAATATTGGATCGCGGGGATGCGGCTGCGGGCGCGGGCGATTCATGACGCCCGTCAGAACCGTTGGCCGACACAGAGACTGTACAGGAAAGGAATGCTCCTGTGAGCGAACACACAATGACCTCTGATGAGACGACTCGCCGTGACTTCATCTTTGTCGCCACGGGGATGTTGGGTGTCGTCGGCGCCGCCAGTCTGGCCTGGCCGTTCATCGACCAGATGCGCCCGGACGCGGCGGTTCGCGCCGCGGGGCAGCCGGTCGATATCGACGTGTCGGCCATCGAGCCGGGACAGGCGATCATCGTGACCTGGCGCGGCAAGCCCTATTTCGTGCGTCGTCTCACCGAGGAAGAGGTCACCGCGTCGAGCGCGCTCACCGCAGAGGACATGAAGGACTGGCAGGTCGCTTCCGAGCGTATCGACGCAGTCGACGGCGGTACGCCGGAATGGGTCGTGGTCGCCGCGAACTGCACGCATCTCGGTTGCATCCCGAAGGTCGTCGAGACCGGAGCGGAAGGCTGGCATTGTCCGTGCCACGGATCGGTGTTCGACATGACCGGGCGCATTCTGCGCGGCCCGGCGGCGATCAACCTGCCGCTGCCGCCGCATGTTTTCGCCAGCGAAACCACACTTGTCATCGGCACTGATACTGCGGGAGCCTGAGTTAATGAGCACTCACGATAATCACGGCACCTACACGCCGACCTCGGGCATCGGGAAGTGGATCGATGCGCGCATGCCGCTGCCGCGGCTCATGTATGATTCCTTCGTCGCGTTTCCGGTGCCGCGCAACCTGAACTACGCATACACGTTCGGCGGCATCCTTTCGATCATGCTGGTGGCGCAGATCCTGACGGGCGTCGTGCTCGCCATGCACTACACCGCTTCGATCGCTCTCGCGTTCAACAGCGTCGAACACATCATGCGCGACGTGAACTCGGGCTGGCTGCTGCGCTACATGCATTCCAACGGCGCGTCGTTCTTCTTCATCGCCGTCTACCTGCACATCTTCCGCGGCATGTATTACGGCTCCTACAAGGCGCCGCGCGAACTGCTCTGGATCCTGGGCTGCATCATCTACCTGCTGATGATGGCGACCGGTTTCATGGGCTACGTGCTGCCCTGGGGCCAGATGTCCTTCTGGGGCGCAACCGTCATCACCGGCTTCTTCACCGCCTTCCCGCTCGTCGGCGAGTGGATCCAGGAGTTCCTGCTCGGCGGTTACGCGGTCGGCGATCCGACGCTCAACCGGTTCTTCTCGCTGCATTACCTGCTGCCGTTCATGATCGCCGGCGTCGTCATCCTGCACGTCTGGGCGCTGCACGTGACCGGACAGACGAACCCGACCGGCATCGAGGTCAAGTCGAAGACTGACACGGTGGCCTTCACGCCGTATGCGACCATCAAGGACGCGTTCGCGATGATGGTGTTCCTCGCGGTGTTCGCCTATTTCGTCTTCTACATGCCGAACTATCTCGGCCATCCCGACAACTACACCGTCGCCAATCCGCTGGTGACGCCGGCGCATATCGTTCCCGAATGGTACTACCTGCCGTTCTACGCGATCCTACGCGCCATCACCTTCAACATCGGTCCGATCGACTCCAAGCTCGGCGGCGTGCTCGCCATGTTCGGCTCGATCGCCGTCCTGTTCGTGCTGCCCTGGCTCGACACGTCGAAGGTGCGGTCGGCGGTCTACCGTCCGTGGTTCAAGCTGTTCTTCTGGATCTTCGTCGCCGATGCCGTGCTGCTCGGATGGCTGGGCTCGAAGCCGGCCGAAGGCATCTACACGACGCTGGCCCAGATCTCGACGGCCTATTATTTCGCCTTCTTCCTGATCATTCTGCCGATCCTCGGCCTGATCGAAACGCCGCGCCGCGTGCCGAACTCGATCACCGAAGCCGTGCTGGAGCGAAGCCGCGCCAGCGGCGCGCAGCAGGTGACCGGTACTGCAACTGCTTCGCCGGAAAACAGGGGTTGAGGCGTTTCGCCCAATTACACGGGAAAAGAACAATGAAAAACATCATTGCCATGATCGGAGCAGCGGCCGTAGCGCTCACCCTCGCAGCGCCCGGCGCCTTCGCGGCGGAGGAAGAGGCGACCCAGACGGCCCACTATCCGTTGTTGAAGCCGATCGAGCAGGACTGGTCCTTCGCCGGCCCGTTCGGAAAGTACGACAAGGCCCAGTTGCAGCGCGGCCTGAAGGTGTACAAGGAAGTCTGCTCGGCCTGCCATACGATGAACCTGGTTCCGTTCCGCGCGCTGGAGGAAATCGGCTATTCGGAAGAGCAGGTGAAGGCTTTCGCCGCCGAATACGAGGTTCAGGACGGTCCGAACGCCGACGGCGAGATGTTCACGCGCCCGGGTCTTCCGGCCGATCACTTCACCGGACCTTACGCCAATGACGAACAGGCAAAGGCCGCCAATGGCGGCGCGCTGCCGCCGGATTTCTCGCTGATCGCCAAGGCGCGCGGCGTCGAGCGCGGCTTCCCGCTGTTCCTCGTCGACATCTTCACGCAGTATGCGGAAGGCGGCCCGGACTATATCTACTCGCTGCTTACCGGTTACGGCCAGGAACCGCCGGCGCATGTCGATGTGCCGGAAGGCCTCAACTACAACCCGCATTTCAATGCCGGCGTGGCGCTCGCCATGGCGCAGCCGCTGTTCGACGACAGCGTTACCTTCGACGACGGCACGCCCGCCACGCTCGAACAGGAAGCGCGCGATGTCGCGGCGTTCCTGATGTGGGCCGCCGAGCCGCACCTTACGGAGCGCAAGGAGATGGGCTTCCGGGTCATGATCTTCCTGGTGCTGTTCTCGATCTTCCTCTACATCGCCAAGAAACAGGTGTGGTCGCGCGTCGAGCACTGAGCGACCTTCAGGAAACAACCGGAACAGGGCGCGGAAGCGCCCTTTTCTTTTGGCACCGATAAAGACATGATCCGCCCCGTTCGGGCATGGAAGGGAAGTGACACATGAGTTTGAGCGAGAATCTCGTCGCCGCGATCCGCACGATTCCGGACTATCCGAAACCGGGCGTGATGTTCCGGGACATCACGACGCTGCTCGGCGACGCGCGCGCTTTCCGCCGCTCGGTCGACGAACTGGTGCATCCCTATGCCGGAACCAAGATCGACAAGATCGCCGGCGTCGAAGCGCGCGGCTTCATTCTCGGCGGGGCGATGTCGCATCAATTGTCGGCCGGCTTCGTACCGATCCGCAAGAAAGGCAAGCTGCCGCACGAGACGGTGCGCATCGCCTACAGCCTGGAATACGGCGTCGACGAAATGGAGATGCACAAGGACGCCGTGAAGACCGGCGAACGCGTGATCCTGGTCGACGACCTGATCGCCACCGGCGGCACAGCGGAGGGCGCGGTGAAGTTGTTGCAGCAGATGGGGGCGGAAGTGGTCGCGGCCTGTTTCGTGATCGACCTGCCGGACCTCGGCGGCCGCAAGAAGGTCGAGGCGCTCGGCGTGCCGGTGCGCACGCTGGTCGCGTTCGAGGGTCATTGACGCCCAACGGAGGCGGACCGGAAGCAAGGGGCTCGCGCCGTGACATCCTGGATGACCGGATCACCCTACTCGGCCGTCTTCGACGAGGCATCGCGGACCGCGCTCGCGAACCTCAAGCCGCAGCTCATCAAGGCGGGCACCGTCCTGTTTCGGCCGGGCGACAATCCGTTCGGCTTCGTGCTCACGGTGTCGGGGCGGATCAACGTCTATCTCAACAGCCGGGCGGGGCGCGAATTGCTGCTCTATTCCATCGATCCGGGCCAGACATGCATCCAGACGACGCTCGGGATGCTCGGATCGCAGCCCTATAGCGGCGAGGCGTCCGCAGAGACAGACGTCGTGGCCGTGGTCGTGCCGCCGGCGCTGTTCGAGGATCTGGTGACGCATTCCGCCGAATTCCGCCGGTTCGTGTTCAAGTCCTTCGGCGACCGTCTCGGCGAAATGACGCAACTGCTGGAAATGGTGGCCTTCGTGAAGGTGGAGCGCCGGCTGGCGCAATGGCTGCTCGGCCAGGCAGGCGAAGACGGGACCGTCAAGGCGACGCACAGCGACATCGCCTCGGCGATCGGCTCGGCGCGCGAGGTGGTGTCGCGCCGGCTGGAGGCGCTTGCCGGGCGCGGGATCGTCTCGCTGGAGCGCGGCGCCGTTCGCATCGAGGCCCGCGGCGAACTGGAACGGATCGCCCGCGACAGCGGGGACTGACATTCTTGCGAACTTGGTGACATGATCACTGAAGGAAACCGGAAAATCCGGTCTCATGCGATCATCGATTGGTCCCAACGGAGGAAGGAACGGATATGTTCAAGACGAATGAAGGCATGATCGACCGCGCCGTGCGCGTTATCGCGGGAATTGCGCTGCTGGCGGCGTTCTTCATGTATCCGGACGCGTCGTGGCGCTATTGGACGCTGATCGGCATCGTGCCGCTGGCGACGGGGCTCCTGGGCATCTGCCCGGTCTATTCCATCCTCGGTATCTCCACCTGCCCGATGAAGAAGGCGTAGGCCGAAATCCGGCGTGAAGATGAAAATGGCGGCGCGATGCGCCGCCATTTCCAATTGCGCGTCCGGGAACGCGTCAGACGTTGAACTTGAACAGCATCACGTCGCCGTCCTGGACGACGTATTCCTTGCCTTCGTCGCGCGCCTTGCCGGCTTCCTTCGCGGCGACTTCGCCGCCGAGCGTGACATAGTCGTCATAGGCGATGGTCTGGGCGCGGATGAAGCCCTTCTCGAAATCCGTGTGGATGACGCCCGCGGCCTGCGGCGCCTTCGAGCCCTTGCGCACCGTCCAGGCGCGGGTCTCCTTCGGGCCGGCGGTGAAGAAGGTGATCAGGTTCAGCAGGTCGTAGCCCTCGCGGATCAGCCGGTCGAGGCCCGGCTCCTCCAGCCCCATGGCGTCGAGATAATCCCTGGCCTCGGCTTCGTCGAGCTGGGCGATCTCGGACTCGATCGCCGCCGAGATGACGACGGAGCGCGCGCCCTGTTCGGCGGCCATCTTCTCGACGGCGCGCGAATGCTCGTTGCCGGTCGCGGCATCGCTTTCGGCGACGTTGCAGACATAGAGCACCGGCTTCGAGGTCAGCAGGTTGAGGCTCTTCAAGATGGCGAGGTCCTCGGCCGCGATATCCTTGAGCATCAGGCGGACGGGTTTGGAATCCAGCAGCAGCGCCAGAGCCTGCTCCATGACCGGCAGGATGGTCATTGCTTCCTTGTCCTTGCCGGTGGCGCGCTTGCGGACCTGGACGATGCGGCGTTCCAGGCTTTCCAGATCGGACAGCATCAGCTCCGTCTCGACCGTGTCGGCGTCGGAGACCGGGTCGATGCGACCCTCGACATGGGTGATGTCGTCATCCTCGAAGCAGCGCAATACGTGCACGATGGCGTCGACCTCGCGGATGTTGGCGAGGAACTGGTTGCCGAGGCCTTCGCCCTTGGAAGCGCCGCGCACCAGGCCGGCGATGTCGACGAAATTGATGCGGGTCGGGATGATTTCCTTCGACTTCGTGGCGGTGGCGATCTTCTGCATGCGCGGATCGGGAACGGCGACTTCGCCGGTATTCGGCTCGATGGTGCAGAACGGATAGTTCGCCGCCTGGGCCGCCGCCGTCTTCGTCAGCGCGTTGAAAAGGGTCGACTTGCCGACATTGGGCAGGCCGACGATACCGCATTTGAAACCCATAAGGTCAGTCCTTTTTTCCGAACATTCGCTTCAGCATGTCCGCCATCGGGCCGGTGGGCGCGACCTGAGGCGCGCTCTGGCGCGCCTGCCGGACATGGCTCTGTTTCTTCGTTTCGGCGGGGGCCTTTTCCGCCGTCTTTTTCTTGGGTGCAGGCATCGCGGTGTCTCCGAGCGCCAAGGCGATCTTGTTCATGAAGCCGGAATCGTCGCCCCTGGCGAGCATTCCCGCATTGTCGCCGATCGCATCGAGCATCGGCTCGATCCAGTCGCGGTCAACCTTGGCGAAATCGCCCAGCACATGGCCGTGGACGCGGTCCTTGTGGCCGGGATGGCCGATACCGAGGCGCACGCGCTTGTAGTTCTGACCGCAATGGGCGTCGATCGACTTGATTCCGTTATGCCCGCCGGAGCCGCCGCCGGTCTTGATCCGCACCTTTCCGGGCGCGAGATCGAGTTCGTCGTAAAATACGATGAGCGCGGAGGGGTCCAGCTTGTAGAAGCGCAACGCCTCGCCGATCGACTGTCCGGAATTGTTCATGAAGGTCTGCGGCTTGATGACGAGCACCTTCTCGCCGTCGAGACGACCTTCGGATATCTCGGCCGAGAACTTCTTCTGCCAGGGCCCGAAAGAAGCATGGCGGCGGACGATCGCGTCCGCCGCCATGAAACCGATATTATGCCGATTGGCGGCGTATTGCATTCCGGGATTGCCGAGGCCAGCGATGATGTGCATGGCGAATCCCCTTCATCCGCCCCAACGGGCTGCGAGAATTACTCGCCGCCCTTGGCCTCTTCCTGTACTTCGGCTCCAGCCTCTTCGCCTTCTTCCTTCACGCCGCCGCCGGGAACGGCGATCGTCGCAATGGTGAAGTCGCGGTCGGTGATCGTCGGACGCACGCCTTTCGGCAGCGTGACCGAGGAGATCTTGATCGCGTCGCCGAGCGCGTGGCCGGCGAGGTCGACGGTAAAGAATTCCGGAATGGAATCGGCCGGGCAGTGAACCTCGACATCGTGACGAACGATGTTGAGCATGCCACCCCTCTTGATGCCCGCGCACTGGTCTTCATTGATGAAGTGGACCGGGATATTGACGATGACGTCGGTCTTCGCGGAGACGCGCAGGAAATCGACATGCATCACCGTATCCTTGACCGGATGCAGATCGAAGGACTTCGGCAGCACGTGGTGCTTCTTGCCGTCGACTTCGATGTCGGCCACCGTGGTCATGAAGCCGCCGGCATGGATCTTCAGCGTCACTTCCTTGGCGGGAAGGGTGATGGAGATCGGGGGCTGGTTGTCACCATAGATGACAGCCGGAATGTTACCGTTGCGCCGAATTGCCCGGGCGGACCCCTTACCGACCCGTTCGCGCGCCTCGGCCTTGAGCACGTAAGTCTCGCTCATGGCAGTTCCTTTCGAGGACGTAATATGGAGTGTTTTTCCGCTTACAGAAAAACCAAAGCCGGTCGCCCGGCCTTGCCCGCGCTGCCTCCAAGGGTGTCTGCGCGGATGGGGGCGCTATAGTGGAAAGACGGCAGACTTGCAAGCCGTCGAGGTCGTTTGCGTTTTCCCGCGCGGCGTTCGGGCTATATCGGAATTGGATGGAGTGCGGCAGAGTGCCGGCAAACAGAATGAGGACGAGTACATGTACACCGACATGACCAGCGCCAGGGATGCGAACGGGCGCAACCGGCTTATCGATCTGCGCAGCGACACCGTGACCCGGCCGGGCCCCGGAATGCGCGCGGCGATGGCTGCGGCCGAGGTCGGCGACGACGTTTATGGCGAGGATCCGAACGTCAACGGACTCGAGGCGCGCGTCGCGGAACTCGTCGGCAAGGAGGCGGGGCTGTTCGTCCCGTCGGGCACGCAGAGCAACCTGCTCGCGATGATGACGCATTGCAGGCGCGGCGAGGAAATCCTCACCGGCCGCGAATATCATGTCTGCAAATACGAGGCGGGCGGGGCGTCCGTCCTCGGCGGGGCGGTGCTGACCCCGCTTGAGGTCGGCGACACGGGCGGGCTGACGGCCGGCGCCATCGCCGCCGCGATCAAGGCCGACGATATCCATTTCCCGGTCACACGCATGGTGAGCCTGGAAAACACCTGGAACGGGCGCGTGCAGGATCAGGCCGAAATCGAACGCATTGCCGCGGTCGCGCGCGAGAACGGCCTTGCCATGCATCTCGACGGCGCCCGACTGATGAACGCCGCCGTCGCCTCGGGCCGGGCGGCGGCGGAACTCGCCGCGCCGTTCGACACGGTGTCTCTCTGTCTCTCGAAAGGTCTCGGCGCGCCGGTCGGCTCGGTGCTGAGCGGGCCGGCCGACTTCATCCGCCGCGCCCGGCGCCTGCGCAAGATGGTCGGCGGCGGAATGCGCCAGGCGGGCATCCTGGCGGCAGCCTGCCATTACGCGCTCGACCACCATGTCGACCGGATGGCGGAGGATCACGCCAATGCGCGCGCGCTCGCCGAAGGGCTCGCCGGGATCGGAGACATCGAGGTCGAATATCCCGGCGCGGGGACCAACATGGTGTTCCTGAAAGTCGCGCCGGAACGGTTCGACGCGTTCTCGGCGGCGATGGCCGATGCGGGCGTGCTGATCGGCGGGCGGTCCCCGGCGATCAGGCTGGTCACGCATCTCGATGTTTCGGCCGAGGACATCGCGCGCGTCGTCGAGGCGGCGACGGCGTGCTTCGCCGCGACCGGGGCGGCGCGCCAGGGGTAACCGATGGAGCTGTCTACCTTTCTCGTCACGGGCGCCAATCGCGGCCTCGGCCGCGAAACGGCAAATCAGCTTGGAGAACAGGGGCATCGTCCTTGCGGCGACGCTTCCCGCCGACGGGCCGACCGGCGGCTTGTTCCGGGACGGCAAACGGATCGACCGGTGACATGATCCTGTTACGGGCGGCCGCGATACGGGCGCATAGACGGGAACATCATGGCTGATACATCCATCGACATGCGGCCACAGGCAAGCCGGGCGGAGGCGGCGCGGGCTTTCGCGCGCATCGGGCTGTTGTCATTCGGCGGGCCGGCGGCGCAGATCGCCGTGATGCATCGCATTCTCGTCGAGGAGAAGAAGTGGCTCGACGAGGCGCAATTCCTGCACGCGCTGAACTTCTGCATGTTGCTGCCGGGACCGGAAGCGATGCAACTCGCCACTTATTCCGGCTGGCTGCTGCACGGTGTGCGCGGCGGGCTTGTCGCCGGGCTGCTGTTCATCCTGCCCGGACTGACCATGATGCTGGCGCTGTCGGCGGTGTTCGTCCTCTACGGCGAAATCCCTGCCGTGGCGGGCCTGCTCTACGGGTTGAAGGCGGCGGTTCTGGCCGTCGTGGCCTCGGCGCTGGTCAACGTCTCGAAGAAGGCGCTGAAGAGCCGGGCGATGCTTGTTGTCGCCGCGGCTGCATTTGTCGCCATTGCCTTCCTGAAGGCGCCGTTTCCGCTGATCGTGATCGGCGCAGGGCTGATCGGCGTCGTGCTGGCGCGGCTCGCGCCTCGGGGTCCCGGGATCGTCGCTTCGCCGGGCGGGGAAGGCGACGTCCTGCCGGCGCGCGACACGCATGGCGGGGCGCTGCGTTCAACCCTCGCTTGGCTCGCCGTGTGGCTGGTTCCGCTGGCGGCGCTGGTCGCCCTGTTCGGACAGGGACATGTCTTCGCCGACGCGGCGCTATTCTTCTCAAAGACCGCCATCGTCACCTTCGGCGGCGCCTATGCGGTGCTCGCCTATGTCGGCCAGCAGGCGGTCGAGCATTACGGCTGGCTGAAGCCCGACGAGATGCTCGCGGGCCTGGGGCTCGCCGAGACGACGCTCGGGCCGCTGGTACTGGTGCTGGTTTTCGTTGGTTTCGTCGGCGGCGCGCGGCTCGGCGGTCTCGATCCGATCACCGGTGGATTGATCGGCGGACTGATCGCCGCCTTCTTCACCTTCGCGCCGTGCTTCCTGTGGATCTTCGCCGGCGCGCCCTATGTCGAGCGGCTTCGCCATGTGCGCTGGCTTGCCGCCGGCCTGTCTACGATCACCGCCGCCGTCGTCGGCGTGATCGCAAACCTGGCGCTGTGGTTCGGCCTGCACGTGTTGTTCGGGGACTATCCGGAACTGCGGCTCGGTCCGCTCCGTCTGCCGGATCCGGACTGGGCGGGCATTGACCTCTACGCGCTGGCGATCGCGCTCGGCGCCGGCGTCGCGCTGATCCGGTTCAGGACAAACATGATGATCGTGCTGGCGGCGGCGGCGCTGGCCGGGCTCGCCGCGAGCCTCGCCGGGTAGATTGTCGTCACGCCGCGCTTGCGGACCGGGAACCCGGGTTCCACATCGCGTGAGAAAGCTCCGGTCAGTCGAACAGGCTCGAAACCGACTGCTCGTGCGACGTGCGGGCGATCGCCTCGCCGATCAGGTCGGTGATCGACAGGACGCGGATGTTGGGCGCGGATTCGACGCCTGCCGTCGGCTGGATGGAGTCGGTGATGACAAGTTCGGTCAGCCTGGAGTCCATGATCCTGTTGACCGCGCCGCCGGACAGCACGCCATGGGTGATGTAGGCTGTCACGCTTTTCGCGCCCTTCGACAGCAGCGCATCGGCCGCATTGCACAGCGTGCCGCCGGAATCGATGATGTCGTCGATCAGGAAACAGGCCTTGTCCCTGATGTCGCCGATGACGTTCATGACCTCGGACTCGCCGGGCTTCTCGCGCCGCTTGTCGACGATGGCGAGAAGCGTGTCGTCGAGGCGCTTGGCCAGCGAGCGGGCGCGCACCACGCCGCCGACATCGGGCGAGACGACGATGACGCTCGACAGGTCCTTGTAGCGGGCGCGAATATCGCGCGCCATGACCGGCACGGCGTAGAGGTTGTCGGTCGGAATGTCGAAGAAGCCCTGGATCTGGCCGGCATGGAGATCGAGCGTCAGGACGCGGTCAGCGCCGGCGCGGGTGATCAGGTTGGCGACCAGCTTGGCGGAGATCGGCGTGCGGCCGGACATGCGGCGATCCTGGCGGGCATAGCCGAAATAGGGGATCACGGCAGTGATGCGGCGGGCCGACGAGCGGCGAAACGCATCGATCATGATGAGCAGTTCCATCAGGTGATCGTTGGCGGGATAGGAGGTCGACTGCAGGATGAAAACATCCTCGCCGCGCACGTTCTCCTGGATTTCGACGAAGATCTCCTCGTCGGCGAAACGGCGGACGCTTGCCCGGCCGACGCTCAATCCAAGGTATTTGGCAACGGATTCAGCGAGTTGGCGATTGGAATTGCCAGCGAAGAGTTTCATTGCGCCCTGCCGGTGCGTGCATGTGGAGAACTTGGCGCGGGTTTTACAGCCATTGCCTTCCAATGCAAGGCGAAGCTGCGATTTCGCACCGTAAAACTTTCGGCCAAGTGTCGCCTACGCGCCACTTTTGAGCCACGCCGCATAGGCCGCGATGACCTTGTCCGCAATCGCCTCCATCGTGGCCGCCTGGACGGACGCCCATGGGTCGGGCTTTACGCCCGCGACCGTTTCCTGTCCCTGAATGCGATGAACGCGCTGCCCAC
>JBAQHA010000686.1:0-4283 GCA_049288075.1 Oricola sp. | reverse complement strand
AGATCGGCTATCCGGTACTGATCAAGGCGCGCGCCGGCGGCGGCGGCAAGGGGATGCGCAAGGTCGACGATCCGAAGGAGTTCAAGGACGCGCTCGGCGCGGCAAAACGCGAGGCGAAGTCGGCCTTCGGCGACGACCGGGTGCTGGTGGAAAAATACGTCGTCTCGCCGCGCCATATCGAGGTGCAGGTGTTCGGCGACAATCACGGCAATGCCGTGCATCTGTTCGAGCGCGACTGCTCGCTGCAGCGCCGCCACCAGAAGGTGATCGAGGAAGCGCCGGCGCCGGGCATGACCGAGGAAGTGCGCGCGGCGATGACCGAGGCCGCCGTCAAGGCGGCGAAGGCGATCGACTATTCCGGCGCCGGGACGATCGAGTTCATCGCCGACGGGTCCGGGCCGCTGCGTCCGGACGGGTTCTGGTTCATGGAGATGAACACCCGGTTGCAGGTCGAGCACCCGGTGACCGAGGCGATCACGGGGCAGGACCTTGTCGAGTGGCAGTTGCGCGTCGCCGCCGGCGAGAAGCTGCCGCTGACCCAGGAAGACCTGTCGATTACCGGCCATGCCTTCGAGGCGCGGCTCTATGCCGAGGATCCGGCGAACGGCTTCCTGCCGGCGACGGGCAGACTGAATCATCTGGCTTTCCCGGAAGCCGCGCGCAACGACACCGGCGTGCGCTCGGGCGACACGATCACGCCGTGGTACGACCCGATGATCGCCAAGGTGATCACGCATGGCGCGACACGCGAGGAGGCGCTTGGCCGGCTTGCTTCCGCGCTTCGCGCGACGCATGTGGCCGGAACGGTCACCAACGCCGCCTTCCTCGCCGCGCTGGCCGAACATGAGGGCTTCGGCAGGGGCGAGGTCGACACCGGCCTGATCGACCGCGACCTCGCGTCATTGACGGCGGCCGAGCCGCTGTCGGAGACGGCAATCGCGCTCGCCGCGCTTACCGCGCTCGGCATCGATCCGGCGGCGCGCTTCGCAGGCTGGCGGTCATGGGGCGAGGCGAGCCACGCGGTGCGGCTTGTTCATGACGGCGAGATGCTTGCGCGCCGGCTGGTGCTGCCGGGCGACGGCTCGGTCGCGCTCGAGGGCGGGCCGGAACGCGTGGCGCTGCGCGATATCGCGCGCGACGGCACGAGGATTACCGCGCGCGCCGGCGACAACGGGACCCTCATCGGGGCCGATATCTTGACCTGGCCCGGCGTCGACGGAACGGCCGTCTCGGTGCTGATCGACGGCGCGGCGCATGTGTTCCTGTCGCCCGATCCGCTGGCCGTCGCCGCCCATCACGGCGAGCATGGCGACGCGATCCTCGCGCCGATGACCGGCATCGTGCGCTCCGTCATGGTATCGGCCGGCATCGCCGTCTCCAAGGGCGACCGACTGGTCGTCATGGAAGCGATGAAGATGGAGACGAGCCTTGCCGCGCCGCGCGACGGGCTGGTCGTCGGCGTGTTCTGCGCCGAGGGCGAGACGGTCGAGGGCGGAGCCGTGCTGGTGCGCTTCGAGGAGATCGCGCCGTGAGCCATGTCCGCATCTATGAGGTCGGCCCGCGCGACGGGCTGCAGAACGAGAAGGCGATCATCCCGACGGAGAAGAAGATCGAGCTGATCGACCTTCTTTCCGAGGTCGGCTTCGAGAAGATCGAGGCGACCAGCTTCGTCTCGCCGAAATGGATACCCCAGCTTGCCGATGCCGAAGCCGTGCTGGCCGGGATAAACCGCAAACAGGGCGTCACCTACGCCGCGCTGACGCCGAACCTGAAGGGCTTCGAGCGCGCGTTGGCGGCGAAGGCCGACGAGGTGGCGATCTTCGGGGCGGCGTCGGAGACCTTCTCTCAAAAGAATATCAACTGCTCGATCGCCGAAAGCCTTGAGCGCTTCGCGCCGATCATGAACGGTGCGGCTGCCGCCGGCATCCCGGTGCGGGGATACGTCTCCTGCGTTGTTGCCTGCCCCTATGAGGGCGACATTTCCCCGGAGGCAGTGCGCGACGTCGCAGTGCGACTGCTGGCGATGGGTTGCTACGAGGTCTCGCTTGGCGATACGATCGGCAAGGGTACGCCGGAGACGGTCGCGGCGATGCTGGAGGCCGTGCTGGAAGCCGTGCCGGCCGAAAAGCTCGCGGGCCATTACCACGACACCAACAGCCGTGCGCTCGACAATGTGCGCGCCAGCCTCGATCTCGGCCTGCGCACCTTCGACAGCGCGGTCGGCGGGCTCGGCGGCTGTCCCTATGCGCCGGGCGCCAAAGGCAATGTCGGCACGACTGAACTGGCGGTCATGCTGGCCACCGAAGGATGGGATACGGGACTCGATCTCATGGCCCTGGGTATCGTGGAAGGGTATCTTACCCACGACATTATGGCGGCCCGGACGGTGAAGAGGTGACAACATGACGCTCGAGACGATCCGGGTCGAGGAGGACGCCCGCGGCATCGCCACGGTGACGCTCGCCCGTCCCGACAAGCACAACGCGATGAACGCACAGATGATCGCCGAACTGAACGGGGCGGCGCATGTGCTCGGCTCCGACGACAGCGTGCGCGCCATCGTCCTGACCGGGGAGGGCAAGTCGTTCTGCGCCGGCGGCGATCTCGGCTGGATGCGCGAACAGGCGGAAAAGGACCGCGCCGGCAAGATGGCCGAGGCGCGGGCGCTCGCCGGCATGCTCGGCGCGTGGAACGCATTGGCGAAACCGGTGATCGCCAAAGTCCAGGGCCCCGCCTATGGCGGCGGCGTCGGATTGATCGCGGTCTGCGACATCGCGGTCGCGGTGCGCGACGTGCGCTTCGCGCTGACCGAGACTCGGCTCGGGCTGATCCCGGCGACCATCGGCCCGTTCGTCGTGCGCCGCCTCGGCGAGGGCTTCGCGCGCCAGATCTTCTTCAACGCCAAACCCTTCGGCACCGACTTGGCGCTGCGCGCCGGACTGATCGCCCATGTGACGACGCATGAAGGACTCGACCAGGCTATCGAGGAGGAATGCGCGGCGATCCTGCAATGCGCGCCCGGCGCCGTTGCCGACGCCAAGGCACTGGCCCGCAGGCTCGGTGGTCCCGATCCTCTGGAACTCGCGGAGATGACCGCCAACGCGCTCGCCGACCGTTGGGAGACCGATGAGGCCCAGGCCGGTATCGCGGCCTTCTTTGCAAAGGAAACGCCGCCATGGCGCAGCGGCGACTGAAATCCGACAGGCGGTTGGAAAAAAGTCCGCAGAAGGTTATTTCCGTACGCAATCGAAGAGTCGGTCGAAGAGTCGGTCAGCCGGTTAGGAAGGATTTCTGAAAATGGAACTGAAGGACGAAGTGCGCATCGCCGCGCCGCGCGACACGGTCTACGCGGCACTGAACGATCCGGAAATTCTGAAGCAGTGCATTCCCGGCTGCGAGGAGCTGATCAAGCATTCCGACACCGAACTGGAAGCCAAGGTGGTGCTGAAGATCGGGCCGGTGAAGGCGAAGTTCGGCGGCAAGGTGACGCTCGATCCGAGCCAGGCGCCCGAGCGCTTCTCGCTGACGGGCGAGGGTAGCGGCGGCGCGGCCGGCTTCGCAAAGGGCGGCGCGGACGTCGAACTCATCGAGGACGGTGCGGAGACGATCCTGCGCTACGAGGCCAAGGCCGATATCGGCGGCAAGCTGGCGCAACTCGGCAGCCGGCTGATCGTCTCGACGTCGAAGAAACTCGCCGGCGCGTTTTTCGAGAAATTCGCCGAGGTTGTCTCGGGCGGACAGGCCGAGACAGCCTAGTCGGTTTCGATCTTCAGTTCGACCCGGTCGGCGGCGAAGCGGGTCTCCGAATACTGGATTGGCTGGCTTTGCGCATCGGCATTGACCGCGCGCGTCACCAGGACGATGGCGCCGGCCGACAGGCCGAGCACCTCGATGTCCCCGGCCGAGGCGTGGCGCGCCTCGATCGCCGTCGATTTGCGCACATAGTCCTCCACGCCGCAGGCGGAGAGCGCCCTGGTGATCGAGGCGTGCTCGCGGAAGGCGTCCACGATGCCGGCGAAACGGACCGCGTCGAACCATGACGTCGCGCGGGAGACCGGCACGCCGTCGGCCTCGCTGACCGTGTCGAGGCGGATGACCGGGCTGGCGAGCGCGAGGCCAAGTTTGTCGGCGACGATTTCGGGCGCGGGCTCCTCGCGGCTTTCGAGTAGGCGGCTGCGCGTCGATCCCGCCTGGCCGCCGAGACCGGCGGAAAAGCGCGTGCGCCTGCCGATCGGATAGCTCAACCGCGTGCGGCGGCGCACGAAGGTGCCGCGGCCCTGTTC
>JBAQHA010000685.1:0-9379 GCA_049288075.1 Oricola sp. | reverse complement strand
ATCTCGCTGACGTCCACGTCAAAGGCGCGCGCCAGCGAGGCCTGCCGGTAGATTTCCTGCTTGCGCTGTTCGGTCAGCGCGACGGTGATCGAACCGTTCTGCCGCATGCCGGTGGCAATCCCGGTCTCCTCCTCCAGCCGGACATAGAGATCGCGCGAATACTTCGCGAGCCGCGTCATGTTCTGCGAGCCGCGCAGTTGGCCGATCAGCCCGGCCGCGTGCCATGTCGTGCCGCAGGTCAACTGCTTGCGTTCGAGCAGGACGACATCCGTCCAGCCGAGTTTCGCCAGATGATAGGCGACGGAGCAGCCCGACACGCCGCCGCCGATGACGACCGCGCGCGCATGGGTAGGAACGTCAGCCATTTTCACCTCTTTCGCCCGGTATCAGCACGATCTTGCCCGGATAGCGCCTGCTCTCGAAATCCTCCTGCGCACGGGCGATCTCGCGCAGCGGATAGACCCTGGACACGAGCGGCCGGACTTGCGCGGCATTGATGATCGCGACCAGGCCGGCGAAAACCTCGGGCGACTGGTGAGTGCAGCCGAAAAGGGTCAGGTCGTTCAGGTAGATCGTGCGCAAGTCGCCCTCGACGACCGGCCCGGCGACGGCTCCGGACACGGCGTATCGCCCGCCTTGTTTCAACGCTTCGAGCCGGTCGTTCCAGCCGTCTCCGCCGATCACGTCGATAACAACATCGAAGCCACTGGCCCGCGGGGTCTCATCGCGGCCGAGTATGTGCGCCCCGGTCGCCCGGACCGGCTCGGCCTTCGAGGCGCTGCATTGCGCGGTAACGACAGCGCCCCTCAACAGCGCGAGTTGCACTGCCGCATATCCCACTCCGCCGGAAGCTCCGGTCACGAGCACGCGCTCTCCGCGTTTCACGCCGGCACGTGTCAGGAGATTGTTGGCGGTGCCGTAGGCGCACGGCAAGGCCCCGATCTCGATATCGCTGAGACCAGATTGGCTCACATCGTGGAGATGCTTCGACGGCACGACGCAGAACTCGGCGAACGCCCCGTCATATTCCGAGCCGATGGCGCGGAAAGCCATCGGATTGTCCTCAGTTGGCTCGGCCTGATTGGTCGGGCACACAACGCGCGCGCCGACCGGCGGCATGTCGACGCCGGCACCGTGCTCGACGACCCGCCCGCACAGATCGCTGCCCTGAATGCGCGGGAACGCGATCGCCCCCGCCCATCCGCCTGCCTCGGGCTCGCTTGACCGGGCGTACCAGCCCTTGCGGGTGTTGATGTCGGTGGCGTTGACCCCCGCCGCCAGAACCTTGACGAGCACCTCGCCCGGTCCTGGCGCTGGCACCGGGATGCTATCTGACCACCGCAGCACCTCCGGCCCGCCATGGGCGGTGAGCAACACGCCGCTCATTGTGTGCTTTTCCGCCACGACACGCCTCAGGCCCGCAGTCTTTTGTTCATCGGATCCCACAGCGGCCGGTCTTCCTGCACGGTCGCCGGGAAGCGGTCGCCGAATATCTCGACCTCGACCTTCGTGCCGGGTACAGCCAGATCGACGCGCAGCATGCCGAGCGCGATCGACTTGTCGATACGGTGGCCCCAGCCGCCGGAGGTCGTCTCGCCCGCGACTCGATCGCCGTGCCAGAGCGTCGACATGTAGGGCGCGTCGCAATCTCCTGCCTCGACGATCAGCGTCACGAAGCGTTTCGTCACGCCGCGCCGCTTCTCGGTTTCAAGCGCCGCCTTGCCGGTGAAGTCCGGCTTGTCCCACTTCACGAAGCGTTCCAGCCCGCCCTGCAGGATCGTGTAGTCGGTCGAAAGATCGCCCTTCCATGCGCGGTAACCCTTTTCGAGCCGCAGACTGTTGAGCGCGAACATGCCGAAGGGCTTCAGCCCGTGCTTTTCTCCCGCCTCGAACAAAGCCGCGCCAACCTCCGCCGTATCCGCCGTCTTCGTGTGGATTTCCCAGCCGAGTTCGCCGGCGAACGAGACCCGCACAAGCTTCGCCCAGTGTCCGGCGATCTCGGTTTCCTGGTGCGTCAGCCAGGGCAGCGTCAGGTCCGCGGCGCAGAGATCGGCGAGGATCGCCCGCGACGCCGGCCCCGACAGAATCTGCGTCATGTATTCATCGGTCCGGTCGATCAGCGTAAGGCTCTTTGGCATTCGCGCGGCGAGCCATTCGTAGTCGTGCCATTGCGCGACCGACGCCGTGATCAGCGTCATCAGGTCCTCGCGGTGGCGCACGATCGACATCTCGGTGACGATCCGGCCCTTGTCGTCGGCGAAATAGGCAAGCCCGATGCGCCCCGGCTTCGGCACCGCGCCGATGATCTGCGTCGACAGCCACTCCGCTGCGCTGGAGCCTTCGAGGTTGAAGCGCGCGAAGCCCGGCAGGTCGAGGATGCCGGCCGTGTCTCGCACCGCCAGGCATTCCTCGCGCACGCGCTTTTCCCACGGCCCGTCGCGCCGGAAGGTCTGCGTCGCCTCTTCCGAAATGTCGTCGCCGGGCCGCGCGAACCAGTTGGCCCGCTCCCAGCCATTATAGGCGCCGAACTGCGCCCCCATCGCCTTCACTCGGTCGTGCAGCGGCGACGTCTTGCGGTCGCGCCCGGCCGGCCAGGAATGATGCGGAAAATGGATCGCGTATTCGTGGCCGTAGACTTCCATGCCCTTGGCGACACAATAATCCCTGTCGGCGGCGAACGCCGTGAAGCGGCGCGGATCGCAGGACCACATGTCCCATTCGGTCGCGCCCTCGGTCACCCATTCGGCGAGCACCTTGCCGGCCCCGCCCGCCTGGCAGATGCCGAAGGTGAAGACACAGGCCTCGAAAGCGTTCGGAACGCCCGGCATCGGCCCGATCAGCGGATTGCCGTCCGGCGTATAGGGGATCGGCCCGTTGATGACCTTCGACATGCCGGCAGTGCCAAGGATCGGAACGCGCCCTACCGCGTCGTTCAGATACCATTCCAGCCGGTCGAGATCGTCCGGGAAGAGCTGGAACGAGAAGTCCTCGGGCATCGGGTCGTCGGGCGTCGCCCAGTGCGCCTTGCAGTTGCGCTCGTAGGGCCCGAGATTCATCCCGTTCTTTTCCTGCCGCAGGTAGTAGGAACTGTCCACGTCGCGCAGTAGCGGCAGTTTGCGCCCGGCTTCCTTCGACCACGCCGCCAATTCCGCGATCTCGTCGAACAAAATATACTGGTGGCTCATCACCATCGACGGCAGTTCGCGACCGAACCACCGGGCGACCTCGCGCGCGTAGTAACCAGCGGCGTTGACGATATATTCGCAGGCGATTTCGCCTTTCGGCGTCGAGACCACCCACTGGTCGCCCTTCCGCGTCACGCCCGTCGCCGGGCAGAAGCGGAATATCCTGGCGCCAAGATTCCGCGCGCCCTTGGCGAGCGCCTGGGTCAACTGGGCCGGGTCGATGTCGCCATCATACGGGTCGTAGAGCGCGCCGGTCAGTTCGTGCGTCTCGGCGAAGGGATAGCGCGACCGGATCTCGTCCGGCGTCAAGATGTCGAGGTCCATGCCCTGGTAGCGGCCCATGCCGACGACGCGCTTGAATTCGCGCAACCGTTCCTGAGTGTGGCCGAGCCGCACCGAGCCCGTGACATGGTAGTTCATCGGGTAGTCGACGGCATCCGCCAACCCGCGATAGAGTTCGGCCGAATAGCGTTGCATGTTCATGATCGACCAGGACGACGAGAATGTCGGCACATTGCCGGCCGCATGCCATGTCGATCCGGCGGTCAGCTCGTTCCTTTCCAGCAGGACACAGTCTGTCCATCCGGCTTTCGCCAGGTGATACAGGCTCGACGCTCCAACCGCCCCGCCCCCGATGATGACTACGCGCGCTTGCGCAGGCAGTTCGCTCATGCCGCTTCCGTTCCAGTTTTTCGCACCAGTATCCGACCGGCGCGAGAACTCGGCAATCAGCGGCTCGGGATTTTATTGATCGGGGTTTCCGATTAGGTTGCCGCAAACGGAACAGGCGAACGCAAATGCAGATCGAACTCCTCGAGACCTTCCTCGACCTGATGGAAACCTCCTCCTTCAACCGCACGGCGGAACGGTTGGGCGTCACGCAATCGACTGTATCGAGTCGCGTTCAGGCGCTTGAAACCGCCCTCGGTTCCAGACTGTTCGAGCGCAGCCGCGCCGGCACGCGGCCCACCGCCGCCGGCCAGCGCTTTCTCGATCACGCCCGCACGCTTCGGCACGAATACAATCTCGCCCGGCGCGCGGTGCGAAGCGCGGGCCGCTTCGCTGAGTCGATGCGCATTGGCATCCAGCACGATCTCGCCGCCACCCATATCGGCGACTGGATATCGCAATTCCGCAAGGTACTTCCGCAGACCGCCTTCTATGTCGAACTCGACTACTCCAACCAGATGTGCAGCGACCTCCTGACGGGCGATCTCGACCTCGGCGTGCTGTTTACGCCGCGCAACCTGCCCGATCTGCACCACGAAAGCCTCGGCGAGATCGCCTACCGCATGATCTCAACGGATGCCACGCGCCTCGCCGACGTGACGCCGGAACGCTATATCCTTGCCAACTATTCGCCCGCCTTCGACAAGACGCACCGGCAGATGCTGTGGAACCTGTCCAGCGCACCGCTGGCCAGCGGGCAGAATGCCGCCGTCTGCCGCCTGCTCGAGACGGCGGGCGGCAGCGCCTATGTCCAGGAAGAGTCGGCCCGCGCCATGGTGGAGACAGGGACCTATCGCTATGTCGGGGACGCGCCTTCGATCCCGCAGTCGGTCTATCTGTCGATGCATGTGCGCCACCGCCATTCACATGCCCATCGCAAGCTGCTCGCCATCGTGCGGCGTTACTTCGTGATGCCCGCCTGAGTTTCGGCCGCCTCGCGCGCATTGCGATTCTGCAGTGGCGCCACGCCATAGGCCCGCTTGAACGCTCGCGAGAACGCGGCGATGGACGAAAAACCCGTGCGCGAGGCGATCTCCGTCATCGGCAGGCGCGTGTCGAGCACCAGCCGACGCGCGGCGTTGATCCGCAGCGACAGGAAATAGGCGCCCGGCGTCTGGCCGATCTCCTTTGCAAACAACTGCTCGAGCCCTCGCGCCGACATCGACACGCGTTTGGCGATCGCGGCGACCGTCACCGGTCTCTCGATACACATCTCCATGGCGCGGATCGCCTGCACGACGCGCGGATCGTGGCTGGCCGCCCCGAACGACACCGGCGATTGCGCATCGCTCGGCCCCCGCGACGCCTCGTAGACGAACACGCTCGCCACGTCGAGCGCCGCCGCCATTCCCGCGGTACGGCGGATCAGGTCGATCATCATGTCGAAGGTCGGCGACGCGCCCGCCGTAGTGATGAAGCGCCCGTCTGCGACGAAGCGGTCGGGACGGAGATCGATTCTCGGAAAAGCCGCGGCGAACTCCTCGAAATCCTCCCAATGGGTCGTTGCCCGCCGACCGTCGAGCAATCCGGCCCGCGCCACCACCCAGGCGCCCGACTCGATGCCGATCGTCACTCCCGCCCTCTTCGAGGCGCGTACGATCGCCGACAAGAGCTTGCGGTCGCGGATCTCCGCCGCGCGGAAGCCGGCGATGACAGCGAAAACGTCCCGTTTCTCGCCTGGATCGAACCTGCCCGCCACCGGCCACGGCGAGCCGGAAGAGGTCGGCGGCGCGCTCCCGTCGAGCGACAGGTAGCGCCAGTCGAACGCCGTCCTGCCGCAGACGCGGTTGGCCGCGCGTAGTGGATCGCCGGCACACGCCAACGTCATCAGCGAGGAACCCGGCAGGACGAGGATGTCGACCTTGAGCGGGGCTTCGCTACCGGCCGGCGCCGGGAACTTTTCGTAATATGTCATTTTTCCTTCGTAAAATGGAAAGCAGATTTCGGCAAGCCGGTCACCATCAGGGGAAATCGCAATCAGGGAGGCCCGCCATGCCGCTCGCCATGAACCGGGAAGTCTTCATCACCTGCGCCGTCACCGGCTCCGGCGGTACGCAGGACCGTTCCCCCCATGTCCCGCGCTCACCGAGAGAGATCGCCGAAAGCGCCATCGAGGCGGCGAAGGCCGGCGCTGCCGTCGTCCACTGCCATGTTCGCGATCCCGAGACCGGCGCGCCGCGGCGCGACCTGGCGCTCTACCACGAGGTAACCGAGCGTATCCGCGACGCCGAGGTCGACGTCGTCTTGAACCTTACCGCCGGCATGGGCGGCGACATGATCTTCGGCCCGCCGGAAAGCCCGCTGCCGCTGTCGAACAAGGGCACCGACATGGCCGGTGCCTCGGACCGTGTCGCCCATGTCGCCGAGTGCCTGCCGGAGATCTGCACGCTCGATTGCGGCACGATGAACTTCGCCGAGGCCGACTACGTGATGACCAACACCCCCGGCATGCTCCGCGCCATGGGTGCGATGATGACGGAACTCGGCGTCAAGCCGGAGATCGAAGCCTTCGACACCGGCCATCTGTGGTTCGCCAAACAACTGGTCGAGGAAGGAACGCTGAAGGACGAGGCGCTCGTGCAGCTCTGCATGGGCGTGCCGTGGGGTGCGCCGGACGATCTCAACACCTTCATGGCGATGGTCAACAATGTGCCGAAGAACTGGACATGGTCGGCCTTCTCGCTCGGCCGCAACCAGATGGCCTATGTCGCCGCGGCCGTGCTCGCGGGCGGCAATGTCCGCGTCGGGCTGGAAGACAATCTCTGGCTCGACAAGGGCGTTCTGGCGACCAACGCCCAGTTGGTCGACCGTGCCGTAACGATTATCGAGAACATGGGCGCCCGCGTGCTCAAACCGGCCGAGGTCCGCGCGAAGCTCGGCCTGACCAAGCGCGCGCCGAAGGCGGCCTGACAACCGGAACCCGGAGGCGACGATGGACCGTGTGAAATTCACCGCCATGAAGGACGGCGACCGGGAGGACTACGAGTTCCTCACCGCCCACGAGACCGAATACGCCGCGAAGACCGGCGAGCGGCTGCTGGAAGCGCTCGTCGCCCTCGATGAGGGTCTGTCCGGCTATCAGGTCACCCGGCTCGGCCACTCGCTGCAGGCCGCGACGCGCGCCTGGCGCGACGGAGCCGACACCGACTGGGTCGTCTCCGCCCTGCTGCACGATATCGGCGACATCCACGCGCCTTATAATCACGACGAATACGCCGCCGCGATCCTGCGGCCCTTCGTGCGCGAGCAATGCACCTGGGTCGTCGAGAAGCACGGCGATTTCCAGCGCCTCTACTATGCCCACCACCTCGGCGGCGACCGCGACGCGCGTGAAAAGCATCGCGGCCATCCCTTTTTCGATGATTGTGCCGAATTCTGCGAACGATGGGACCAATCGAGCTTCGATCCCGAATACGACTATGAGAACGTTGCGTTCTTCCGCGACATGGTCAACGAGGTTTTCACACGCAAAGCCTACGACCCGGCGGCCGTCCGCGCCGGCGAGCGCGTGCCGCTCATCGACCCCGAACGCGCCGAGGAGAGGACTGGACAATGACGACGACGAAAATGGCTGCAATTATCGGCGGCGGCGTGATCGGCGGCGGCTGGGCGGCCCGCTTCCTCCTGAACGGCTGGGACGTCGTCGTCAGCGATCCGGACCCTGAAGCCGAACGCAAGATCGGCGAAGTGCTTGCCAATGCGCGGCGCTCGCTCCCCGCCCTGTCCGATTGCGTCGTCCCGCAGGAAGGCAGTCTCGTCTTCGCGTCTACCATTAAGGATGCTGTACAAGATGCCGATTGGATTCAGGAAAGCGTGCCCGAGAGGCTCGACCTGAAGCACAAGGTCATCGCCGAAATCCAGAAACACTGCCGCCCTGACGCGCTGATCGGCTCATCAACTTCGGGCTTCAAGCCGTCGGAACTGCAAGGGGGCGCGGCAAATCCTGCTCAGATATTCGTCGCCCACCCCTTCAACCCGGTCTATCTGCTGCCGGTGATCGAACTCGTCGGCATTCCCGGCACGCTCGAACGGGCGGCGTCCATCCTCGATTCCATGGGCATGAAGCCGCTGATCGTTCGCAAGGAGATCGACGCCCATATCGCCGACCGCCTGTTGGAAGCCGTCTGGCGCGAAGCGCTGTGGCTGATCAAGGACGGCATCGCCACGACCGAGGAGATCGACGACGCGATCCGCTTCGGCTTCGGCCTGCGCTGGGCGCAGATGGGCCTGTTCGAGACCTACCGCATCGCCGGCGGCGAAGCCGGCATGAAGCACTTCATCGCCCAGTTCGGTCCCTGCCTCGCATGGCCGTGGACCAAGCTGATGGATGTGCCGGACCTGACCGACGAGCTGATCGAAACCATCGCCGGCCAGTCTGACGCCCAGTCGGGCAAGTTCTCGATCCGCGAGCTGGAACGCATCCGCGACGACAACCTCGTCGCCATGATGCGTGCCCTGAAAGCCCGTAACTGGGGCGCCGGCGCGCTGCTCAACGCCTATGACGCCAGGGTCCGTGCGCCCCTGCCTTCCGACATCACGCGGCCGCTCGAGACCCAGCACCGCGTGATCCCGATCGACTGGACCGACTACAACGGCCACATGAACGAGAGCCGCTACGGCCAGGTCTTTTCCGATTCCGGCGACGTGGTGATGGCGATGGTCGGCGCGGACGCCGACTATATCGACGGCGGCATGTCCTATTTCACCGTCGACAACCACATCCGCTATCTCGCCGAAACCCATGCGGGCGACGAGATTCGCGTACGCACGCAGGTGCTGGAAGCCAAAGGCAAGAAACTGCGCATGTATCACGAGATGATGCGCTCCGACGGCGAATTGCTGGCGACCTGCAACCAGCTTCTGATCCATGTCAGCCTGACGACCCGCCGCTCCTGCGATCCGGCGCCGCATGTTCTGGCGAAGATCGAAGCGCTTGGTGAGGCGCAAGGCAAGCTGCAGCAACCGGAAAGCATGAGGTAACAGCCATGGATTTCGGTCTGTCGGAAGAACAGCGCCTGATCGTCGCGACGACGCGCGCCTTTGTCGAAAACGAACTCTACCGGCACGAGGCGGAAATCGAGCGCACTGGCGTCCTGCGCGACGACCTGATGAAGGAACTCCGCGCGAAAGCGATCGAAGCCGGCCTCTATGCCGCCAACATGCCCGAGGAGGTCGGCGGCGCCGGCCTCGATACGGTGACATGGCTGCTCTACGAGAAGGAACTCGGCCGCGCCAACTATGCCCTGCACTGGACCTGCGTCGCCCGGCCCTCCAACATCCTGCTCGCCGGCACCGAGGCCCAACGCGAAAAGTACCTCTATCCAAGCGTGCGCGGCGAGAAATCCGATTGCCTCGCCATGACCGAGCCCGGCGCGGGCTCGGACCTGCGCGGCATGAAGGCTACGGCAAGACAGGACGGCGGCGACTGGGTGCTGAACGGCACCAAGCACTTCATCTCGCATGCC
>JBAQHA010000684.1:0-3814 GCA_049288075.1 Oricola sp. | reverse complement strand
ACTCTTCTGTACGCCTTCGTAGCGGACAGCCGCGCCCCGGTTCTTGGTCATCGTATCTCCCTGCCTGGCATTAAGCGCCGCACCCGGACCTTACAGTCGTTCCAAACCCTTGCCCATGAAAGCGAATGTGTCCCGCGCCGTAAAGGGTTAGCTGCAAATTTTTTCGCTACCTGTCTGAATCCGCCAAATTTTTGCGCAATTTGTGCCGCGGTTGATGCTATTGCACGCGGTGATTGGCGATTTGCGCGCCAGTGCTCGCGTCAAAGACGAGAACGCGCGCCGTTCCGTCGGCCGAATTCCCGTAAAACAGTATGCGGCTGTCGGAGACCGCGGTCGAGGAAACGGCGAATCCGTCCGGCAGGTCGATGACCGCCTCGGCGACGCCCTGCGGCGCGCCGGAGCCAGCCGACTTGTAGACAACCGCGCCGAGCACGGCCATAAGGCCGATCAGCATGATGCCGATCGACACGGCCATCAGCCGGGCAAGCTTGCGGCGCACCCGCTCCATCGCAGGATCGAGCGGTTTGTCCTCGTCGAAATCGTCACTGGGATTTGTCATGACGCACGGCCTTAACGAAGCGGGCGACGAATTGGAAGCCTTCATAGCCGGTGACGACGCCGTGGGCGCGCGCATCGACCAGTGGCTCGCGTCGGCGACGGCCGGCGACCTGTCGCGCAGCCGCATCAGGCAGTTGATCGAGCAGGGCCATGTCCGCCTGAATGGCGAGACCGTGACCGAGCCGAAACGCAAGCTGAAGGCCGGCGACCGCATCGAATTCGCGCTGCCGGAGCCGGAAGACGCCGAGCCGCGGCCCGAGGACATCCCGCTTTCCGTGCTGTTCGAGGACGCCGACGTGATCGTCATCGACAAGCCCGCCGGCCTCGTCGTCCATCCGGGAGCCGGCAACCCGGCCGGCACGCTCGTCAACGCGTTGCTGCACCATTGCGGCGACAGCCTGTCGGGCATTGGCGGAGTGAAACGGCCCGGCATCGTCCATCGTCTCGACAAGGAGACCAGCGGGGTCATGGTCGTCGCCAAGAACGATCGCGCCCACAAGGCGCTGGCCGCCCAGTTCGCCGATCACGGCCGCTCCACCGACATGCGGCGCAGCTATCTCGCCCTCGTCTGGGGCGCGCCGGACCGGATGGCTGGCACAATCGAGACCTTTCTCGGCCGCTCCTCGCGCGACCGCATGAAACAGGCCGTCGTCAACGAGAACCAGCCCGACGCGCGTCACGCGATCACCCATTTCACCGTGGTCGAGCGCTTCGGCGATCCGACCGGCGCCGCGCCGGTCGCGAGCCTCGTCGCATGCCGGCTGGAAACCGGCCGCACCCATCAGATCCGCGTCCACATGGCCCATATCGGCCACCCGCTGATCGGCGACCAGGACTACGGCAAGGGCTTCGCCACCAAGGCGAAGATCCTGCCCGCACCGCTGCGCCAAACGGTCGAATCCTTTTCGCGCCAGGCGCTGCACGCGGCGAGCCTCGCCTTCGAGCATCCCGCGACCGGCAAGACCATGACCTTCGAAACGCCGCTTCCCGCCGACATGGCGGAACTTGTGTCGGGCTTTCGCCGTTTCTTCGCTGCTTCTTGAATACTCGGTGCCGGAAGCCTATCTGGCAATTGTGGAAGTGTGTCCGATATCGCGCTTTTGCGCGTTAGCGTCCGGTCGTAATGACGGGCGCGCCCAGCGTTTGCCGCAATCTCGCGGGAACCTCTCAAAACCGGAAGGGTGCTTTACATATGGCCCAGTCGAACCTCCCCAGCCTTTACGGCGGTGAAGGCGGGTTGACCCGCTATCTCGAGGAAATACGCCGTTTTCCCATGCTGCAGCCGCAGGAAGAGTACATGCTCGCCAAGCGCTACCACGAGCATGACGATCCCGAGGCGGCCCACAAGCTGGTCACCAGCCACCTCCGCCTCGTCGCCAAGATCGCGATGGGATATCGCGGTTATGGCCTGCCGATCGGCGAAGTCATTTCCGAAGGCAATGTCGGCCTGATGCAGGCTGTCAAGCGCTTCGAGCCGGAACGCGGCTTCCGCCTCGCAACTTACGCCATGTGGTGGATCAAGGCTTCGATCCAGGAATACATCCTGCGCTCGTGGAGCCTTGTGAAGATGGGCACGACCGCCAACCAGAAGCGGTTGTTCTTCAATCTGCGCAAAGCCAAGAACAAGATCCGCGCGCTCGGCGACGCCGACCTCAACCCGGAGCAGGTCAAGCAGATCGCGACCGAACTGCACGTTTCCGAGGAAGAAGTCATGTCGATGAACCAGCGCATGGCCGGCGACGCCTCGCTCAACGCGCCGATCAAGGCGACCGACGGTGAGAACGGCCAGTGGCAGGATTGGCTCGTCGACGAGAGCGACAGCCAGGAACAGATGCTCATCGACGAAGACGAGCGCGAGCAGCGCTCCGCCCTGCTTCATGACGCGATGAGCGTGCTGAACGACCGCGAACGCCGCATCTTCCTTGCCCGCCGCCTCGCCGAGGATCCATTGACGCTGGAGGAACTGTCCTCGGAGTTCGACATCTCGCGCGAGCGCGTGCGCCAGATCGAGGTGCGCGCCTTCGAAAAGGTCCAGGACGCCGTCAAGGCCGCCGCGGCCGCCCAGGCAAAGGCGCTGCGCCCGGTCGCCTGACCGGCGATCCGAAAACCGGATACGAAAAAGGCCGGGCGATGCCCGGCCTTTTTGTTTGCGATCGCGCGTCGCTCAGTTCTGGGCGGCGACCGGGTCGCCGCTCTTCTCCCAGGCCGCCAGCACCTCGTTGAACACCTGCTCGCCCGGAATGCCCTTTTCCAGTGTGATCAGCGCCCGGCGCCCGCTCACATATTGCATCGGGATGTCGATCCACTGCTCGCGCCGCATCAGCGAGAGATTGGTGTCGATCGCCGTCTGCGCGTCAGTCAGCGCGATCAGGAAGATGTTCGTGTCGAGCGGCGCCGCGACGCCGATCAGCGCGTTGCCCGGGTCCTGCTCGGTGCCCTTGAAGGTGATGCGCTGCACATCGGCGATGCCACGCCCCTCGAAGGAGTCCGGCACGCGGAACAGGAGTTCGATGACGTGGCTCGCCGGGAAGGTGTCGTCGGCGTTGCGCCGGACCGTCATCTCCATGGTCAGGTCGAGTTCCGGAACGCTCACTTCGGCGCGGATCGCCGGTTCGGGCGGCAGGTCGCCGCCCGGCGATTCCTGGACCACCGACCAGATTGCCGCGCCCTTTTCCGCCGTTCCGGGCTGCGCGCCAGTGCGCTCCTGGTAGAAGATCGCGTTCTGGCCCACCGGAAGCGTCGACGGCGTGGCATCGCCGATCGCCGGTTGCGCGCCGGTATCGGTTTGCGCGTCGGCAGTCGCCGGGGGCTGACCGGTATCGCCGCCTGACTGGCCCGATATCGAGGTGCCCTCGCCGGTCGTCCCCGGCGCTCCCGCCGGCCCCTCGTCGACTTCGCCGCCATCGGGCGTCAGCCGCTGGGTGAATTTCTGCGGCGCATCGGGATCCGGCTCCGCGCCGGCATCGGGAGCGTCGGCCGAATCGGGCGTCTCCGCACCGGTATCTGTGTCATTGAGCGTCACCGTCGTGCTCGGCGCCTCGCGCACCGGCACGCCGCCCTCAATTGTCTCGGTTCCGGTCGATGAACCGAACATGCCGCTGCCGAAATATGCGGCCGCGCCGGCCAGCACGAGCACGGCGACGGCGGCGCCGATCCACGGCAGCGCCTGGCGGCCGCCGGTCGGCAGCGCCATGCGCTTTGCGCGTTCCCGGTCCCCTTTTCCGCTGCCCGCGCCGGATTCGCCGCGATCCTCGCG
>JBAQHA010000683.1:0-3703 GCA_049288075.1 Oricola sp. | reverse complement strand
AGCCTTCGATATTGGCTCCGAGCATGCCGCCGAAGCCGATCGACATGCCGATCCCCGAGATGATGAACTCGAGGGCAAGCACGTAGAAACGCGCCATCAGGCCGAAGAAGGCGCCGATAAGCGTTTCGCTGATGATCAGCCGCATCAGCACCAGGCCGGATGGATTGGCCAGCAGGAGCTGCATTTTCGGCGCGACGAATGCCGACACGGCGACGGAGACCGCGAGCGCCGTGAGCAGGCGGACCTGCGGCGGAACGCGCGCGCTCGACATGCCCGGTAAAACCATGAAGCAGGAGCCGACGCGGCAGAAAACGAGGAACGCCGCCAGCATATCGGCTGACAGCCCGGTTATCATGATACCGTTCCGAGAATGCGGATTTCGATGCCCTTGCCGATTTCCAGATGCGACAACACAGGCGTATCCGGATGCAGCCGCTCCACGATCATCCGCACATAGGGCCGCGCTTCGGGTGAGGAAATAATCGCGAAACGGCGGTTCTGCTTCTTGTAACCCTCGATCGACTTGTTGATGTCGGCGCCGAATTCCTCGAGCAGGCGCGGGTCGATGTCGAACTGGTGGATGTCGCCCTTGGCGTCACGCTTGAGGCTCTCGCGGAAAACGAGATCCCAGCGGTTGCCGAGGCGCAGGACGTGGAGCACGCCATGTTCGGTGATGTCGCCGCATATCTGCTGGGAAATGCGGCCGCGCACGTGCTCGACGATGGTCTCGGTGCGGCGCGTGGACGGCGCGATCTCGGCGACCGCCTCGATGATCAGCGGCAAGTTGCGGATCGAGACGCGCTCGGCGAGCAGGAGCTTCAGCACCGCCTGCAGACCCGGATAGGAGGAATGCGTCGTGCAGACCTCCTCGGTCAGCTTGCGGTATTCGGGGTCGAGCCGCTCGATGACGGTTTTCATCGTCTTGTAAGAGAACAACTGCGGCAGGTTGTTGCGGATCACCTCGCTCAGATGCGTCAGGACCACGGCGACATTGTCGGCGGTCGCGATGCGCGCTGTCTTCAGATCTTCCGCGAAGGTCTCCGGCACGGACATTGCCTCGATGCCGTAGGCCGGCTCGCGCACGACTTCGAAGGGTATCCCCTTCAGCTGGCTGGCGTCGGCGAACACCATCAGTTCGCCGATACGCATGGAGCATTCGGCGACGACGGTGCCGTGCACCTTGATCTGATAGGCCTTCGGATCGATACCGAAATCGTCCGTTATCTGGATGTCCGGCACGATGAACCCGTAGTCGCCGGCGAAACGCTTGCGCATCTTCTTCATGCGGAAAGCCATTTCCTGACGGGTGGGTACGAGTTTTGCCGCAAGTTGTTTGCCGAGGACCAGTTCGAGCTCGGCCGAACGCAGCGATTCCTTCACCGAATCGCGTTCCTCGTCCTGCAGCTTGGCGCGCGCATCCTCGACCGCCTGCTCCTCGGCGGCGGCGAGCCGGGCCGCGTTCAGGGGGCGCATGTAGCCGATTCCGGCGAGGACCCCCGCCAGGGCGACGAAGGGAATGAACGGCAGACCGGGCATCAGTCCAAGCGCCAACAGCATCGCGGCGGCGACGAACAGCGCGCGGGGATACTTCCCGAGTTGGTCGAGGACGGCCTTGTCGGTCGATCCGATCGTGCCGCCCTTGGAGACAAGCAGGCCAGCGGCGAGCGAGACCACGAGGGCCGGAATTTGCGAAACGAGACCGTCACCGACCGACAGCTTGGTGAAAACATCGACCGACTCGGAGATCGACATGCCGTGGCGGGTGTAGCCGATAATGATGCCGCCGACGATGTTGATCGCCGTGATGATAAGGCCGGCGATCGCGTCGCCGCGAACGAATTTCGACGCACCGTCCATCGAACCGAAGAAGGAGCTTTCCTCTTCCAGTTCCTTGCGCCTGGCGCGCGCCTGATGCTCGTCGATGATGCCGGCCGACAGGTCGGCGTCGATCGACATCTGCTTGCCGGGGATGGCGTCGAGGGTGAAGCGCGCGCCGACTTCTGCGATACGCGTCGAACCCTTGGTGATGACGAGGAAGTTGATCACCACGAGAATGAAGAAAACGACCAGGCCGATGACGAAGTCGCCGCCCATGACGAAGCGCGAGAAGCCGCCGATGACATGGCCTGCCGCCTCGGTACCCTTGTGACCTTCGGACAGAATCGTGCGGGTGGTCGCGATGTTGAGCGACAGGCGCAACATCGTGGCGATCAGCAGGATGGTCGGGAAGGACGAGAAATCGAGCGGCTTGGAAATCCACAGCGCCACCATCAGGATCAAGACCGAAAGCGCCAGCGAGATCGCGAGGCCGACGTCGATCAGGAAGGCCGGAATCGGCAGGAACAGGATCGTCAGCATCAAAACGATGCCGACAGCAAAGCCGATATCGCGGCTGTTGGCGACTACCGGCTTCTGGGCGGCTTCAACAAGGGCCAATGGCAAACACCTTATCGGAATGGATTACACGGATCATGCCACCGCGATAGCATCCATTCCTTGCGCCAAGCTTTGGCCGGTCATCTAAAAGGGAAAAAAGGCTAGAAGCCCGTCTGGATGCGGCTGAAAATCACGTCGGTGAAACGACCGATCTGGGATCCGATGAACGGCGCCGTGACCGAGACCGTCAGCAGTATGCCGACGATCTTGGGCACGAAAGTCAGCGTGATTTCCTGGACTTGCGTCAGGGCCTGAACGAGGGCGATGCCGACTCCCACCACCATGGCTATCAGGACGGCCGGCGCGGATGTCACGAGGACCGTCCAGATCGCGAACTGAACGATGTCGAGGGCGTCGGCCTCTGTCATCAGCTGATTGTCACACCGCCGGACACGACGACCTGCTCGCCGGATTCCAGCACCGCGACAAGCCCATCGTCGAACACGCGGACTTCCTTGATCACGCCGCTGACATCTCCGTCCGGCGACGTCAGCGTGCGGCCGATAAGGGAGCCGGCCTGTTGCATGTTACTCATCTTGATCAAGTCATCGAGCTTGGAATTGGTCTGGATGACCTGCTCGACATTGGAAAACGAAGCCAGCTGGGCCATGTATTGCGTGGAATCCATCGGCTCGGTCGGGTCCTGGTTCTTCAGTTCCGCGACGAGCAGCCGCAGGAACGACGTATAGTCCAGATTCGGGCCGGTAGCCTTCGCCGTGGATTGCGACGACTGGGCCGCTGCGCTGGTGGCACTGGTTACCTGAGTCATCTCGTTACCCCGCGCTTGCTTCCTTGAGTTGGTCAACCTCCTCCAACCGCGCAGCGGTCGCAGGATTGTTCCGCAGGATCTCGGCCTCGACCGAGTAGAGGCCGCGGATCGTCTTCAACGCCTCGTAATATTTCTCTTCTGTCACGAGCCGGTCGACGTGTTTCAGATCGGACAGGATTCTCGGATTGCTGAACGCCGTGATCAACGACGGCAAGCTTTCGCGGAACAGCGGCATCGCCGCGTCCTTGTCACTCGGCGACATGACCATTACCTGCACGATGAAGTACAGCTGGCGCAGCGGCGTGGTCGCGTCCTCGGCCTGCAGAACGTGGTTCTCAAGCAGGAACTGCACGTCGTTCAGCAACTCCAGCGAGACCTTGCGGTCCACCCTGATCACGGCGCCATTGATGAAAATGCGCTCGTTGGCCTTCAGAAAAATCTTGAATGAACTCTTCATTCCACTCCGCCCCGAATTATTCTGGTGATGTCGAGCAGACC
>JBAQHA010000682.1:0-1660 GCA_049288075.1 Oricola sp. | reverse complement strand
CCTCATGATCCCTTCGAAAAGCGAAGGCAAGAGGCGATTGCCGCCTGCGACAACCGTGCCTGCGGCATCGGACACATGCCCCGGGAAAGGCCGACGGTCAGGTTTCGATCAGATGGTCGGCGATGATCTCGACGATCGAGTCGAGGCCGCCCTTCCAGTCGAGCGCGGCCTTGCTCTCGTCCATGGTCAGGCGGCAATTGGCGCAGGAGGAGACCATGGTCTTGGCGCCGGTCTTCTCCACCTGGTCGATCTTGATGCGGAAGACCTGGTGGCGAAGCTCGGCGGCCCGCCCGATTGCCTGCACGCCGCCACCGCCGCCGCAGCACCAGTTGTTGTTGCCGGTCGGTGTCATTTCGCGGAAGTCGGCGGCGAAGCCCTCAAGCAGATAGCGCGCGTCCTGCATCGCGCCGCCGCGCCGCGAGATCTGGCAGGGATCGTGATATGTGATCGAGCCTTCGAGGGGCTTCAACTTCAGTTTGCCCTCGCGCTTCAGCCTGGCCATGTATTCGGTGATGTGCAGCACCTCGAAGGGCAGGGGCCGGCCGATGATGTTGGACCCGCCCCAGCGCATCACGCCGTAGGCGTGGCCGCATTCGGGTATGACGACAGTCTTCGCGCCGACGGCTTCGGCGGCCTCGACGATGCGTTCGACCATGATTTTCGCGATATCCGCCTTGCCGGCCAGGTAACCGAAATTGGTCGCCTCGTAGCCCTTGGTGGAGAAGGTGTAGTCGACGCCGGCATGGTTCATGATCTTTGCCATGGCGGTTACCGACTCGGGATATTTCATCATCTCGATCGAGGAGACGGTGAGCAGCACCTCGGCCCTGTCCTTGTCGAGCGGGATCTCGATCTCGTTCTCGTCGGCGAGCCATTCGATGCGGTCGGCGAGCTTTCCAGGGTCGAGGCCGAGCGGGCTGCCGTGATCGCGCGAGAAGTCGGCGGCGGCGAGCAGGTCCTCCGGCCCGAGGCCGGCGGCGACATAGGCCTGGCGCGCCTTGGCGACGATCGAGGCGATGTCTATGCCCATCGGGCAGACTGTCGTGCAGCGCCCGCACATGGTGCAGGTGTCGAACAGCAACTCCTCCCACTCGGAGAGGTCCTTCTCGGTAATCTTCGGGGCGAGGCCCAGCCAGTTCAGCGGCCATCGTTGCGAGCGGTAGGCCTTGGCGATGGGAAACAGCTTGTAGGCAGGCGTGTGGCGCGGATCGCCGGATGCCTCGTGGAAGTGGCAGGCGTCGGCGCACTGGCCGCAATGCAGGCAGGCTTCCAGATAGGCGACCAGCGGTTCCTCGATCTGCCTGAGAAACACGCTTCTGGCGGCATCGACATTGACGGGAGCGTTCATGGCCATTCCTCCGGCGTGTTACGCCTATCGCACCTGCAGCTTCATCAGTTCCTCGCCTTCCGGATCGACGACGTGAACGGCGCAGGCGATGCAGGGGTCGAAGGAATGGATGGTGCGCTGGATTTCGAGCGGCTGCTTCGGATCGTAAAGCGTATGCCGATCCATCAGCGCCGCCTCGTAGGGGCCCGGCTGCCCCTTGTCGTCGCGCGGTCCGGCGTTCCAGGTCGACGGCACGACGGCCTGGTAGTTGTCGATCCTGCCGTCCTTGATGACGACCCAGTGGGCGAGCGCGCCGCGCGGGGCCTCCATGAA
>JBAQHA010000681.1:0-9070 GCA_049288075.1 Oricola sp. | reverse complement strand
CGGCCCTCCGCGCCTGATTTTAACCTTTTGTTACCCATGAAAATTTAGCGTGCCTTTACCTTGCGCGCCTTCGCCGCGAGTCGATCGTATTGAGCCCGGTGGCCGATGTTCGACGTTGAAGACAATCGCCCATGGCGCCGCGAAGCGGCGCCGCAGGACTTCGCCCGCGATCCGGCCGGAGCGACGAGCCCCGCCGAACGCCACCGGCGCGCCCGCCTTGCCCGTGAACTGCGCGACGCCGCCTTGGCCGGGACCTTCGCCGCCAACGACGACATGCCGGCCGTCGAGCCGCCGGGTCATGCCCCGCCGCGACACGGTCCGGCCTCCCGGTCCTGGCGCTTGCGGGTCCTCGGCATATCCTGCGCCGGACTGGTTCTCGGCCTCGTCGTCGCCCTGTCGATGCCGCAGCGCTACACATCGCATGCGCAGGTCGTGCTCGACCCGGGCGAGTTCCGGCTTGCCGGCGGCGCTCTCGCATCCGGTTACGTCGCGCGGGAAACCGTGCAGGCGATCGTCGACGCCAAGCTCGACATCGTCCGCTCTCCCGCGGTCCTGGCAAGGGTGGCCGAGCGAGCGAAGCTCGATCAGGACCCGGAATTCAACGGCGAGGGCGGCCTCCTGCGGCCGCTGCGCGCCTATCTCTCGCTGTTTTCGACCGGCGACACCGTGGTCCAGCGCGACCGTTCGGCTATCCGCGCGCTGCGCGAGAACCTTTCGGCGCGGCGCGCGCCCGGCGATCCCGGCGTCGATATCGCCGTCACGACCGGCAACGCGCGGAAATCGGCCTTCGTCGCCAACGAGATCGCAAAGGCTTTCGTCGAGGAACTGGCCAGCGTGAAGTCCGGCCCGGCGGGCTTCGCGCCCGCCGCCCGGCTCGGTCCGCCGGCCGAACCCTCCCATGCGCCGTCCTCGACGCCGCGCGAATTCGTCGTCGCCGGCTTCACTGCGGCCGGCCTCGCGCTCGGCATTCTGCTCGCCGCTCTCTCCTCGCTGCGCGGCATGGCTTCCGGCCAACGGCCTGTCCCGCGGCCCCGATACGCGCCCGAAGCCTTCCCGGGACCCTTACATGCGCCGCCGGCGGTCGATGAAGGCGAAACCGCCTCCGTCCGGATGGCCACGGAACATTCGCCCGCGGTCACCCTGTCCTATGCGCCGTGGCCGGTCGTCTCCGGCTACGCGTGGCCCGCGCCGGCCATTCCGGCGAATGCGTCGCAGCCGCAGATTTTCGCCGCGTCCCGCGAGGACGAGGAAATGGAGGACCTGCGCCACACGGTGCGCGAGCTCCGCGACACCGTCAATGCGCTGAGACGCCGCCGCGCGGAGCGCCACCGCCGGGTCGCGTAGCGTCATCCGGTTCCGAATCCGGAAAACTGCTCGAAATCCGTCATCGAACGGCGCGGATATGGTTTGATTCTGCGCGAAACCGGTGCATATGTCCGGCCGGAATCTCATAATGGGAGAAGGATTCATGGCAGAGCGGATCGACGGCAAGGTAATCGCGGCGGAAGTGCTGGAAGCGGTCAAGGCCGCATCGGACAAGCTGATCGCCGAAACCGGCATCAGGCCGGGCATCGCGGTGGTCATCGTCGGCGAAGACCCGGCAAGCCAGTATTACGTCGCGTCCAAGGGCAAGCGCGCCCACGAATGCGGCTTCAAGTCCGTCACCCACACCCTTCCCGCCGAAACCTCCGAGGCCGACCTCCTGAAGCTGATCGGCGAACTGAACGCCGACGATACGATCCACGGCATCCTCGTGCAGTTGCCCGTTCCGGCTCACATCGACGACGGCAAGGTCATTCAGGCGATCTCGCCGGACAAGGATGTCGACGGTTTCTCCTTCATCAATGTCGGCAGGCTGTCGACCGGGCAGCTCGACACCGCCCTGCTGCCCTGCACGCCCGCCGGCTCCATGGTGATGATCCGCCACGCGCTCGGCAAGAGCGACCTCTCGGGTCTCAGCGCGGTCGTCGTCGGTCGTTCCAACATCGTCGGAAAGCCGATGGCGAACCTGCTGCTCGCCGCCAACGCCACTGTGACCATCGCCCATTCGCGCACGAAGGATCTTCCGGCCGTGTGCCGGGAGGCCGATATCCTCGTCGCCGCCGTCGGCCGTCCGCAGATGGTCAAGGGCGACTGGGTGAAGCCCTGCGCCTGCGTCGTCGATGTCGGCATCAACCGCGTTCCGGCGCCGGAACTGGGCGAGGGCAAGAATCGCGTCGTCGGCGATGTCGACTACGAGAGCGCCGAGAAGGTCGCCGGTTCGATCACCCCCGTGCCGGGCGGCGTCGGCCTGATGACGGTCGCCATGCTGATGGCGAATACCGTCACCGCCGCCTTCCGGGCCGCGGGCAAGGTGGCGCCGGTCTTCTGATTCCGCTTCCGGTCGGGGGCATTTCCGGGGTATAGCGCGCCGACATGACCGCCAATCCGTCAATGCCATCGCGCCATATCTCGTTCATCCTGGCCGACCTGTTCCCGATGTTCTGCCTGGCGGCGGCCATCGATGTGCTGCGCTCGGCCAATCGCATGTCGGACACGCAATATTACGCCTGGTCGACGGTTTCCCATGACGGCCAGCCGGTCAACGCTTCCAACACGCTGGCGATCAAGGCCGCCTACGGCGTCGACGCGATGCCGCCGAGCGACATCTATTTCGTCGTCGCGGGGCTGACGAGCGAGTTCGCGGGCAAGACCAGGGTCGTCAACGCCTTGCGCACGCTCGGCCGCCGCGGCGCTTCGCTGGGCGGCATCTCCATCGGCGCGCACACACTTGCCGAGGCTGGCCAGCTCGAGGGCCATCGCTGCACCATCCACTGGGAGAACCGCGCCTCGTTCCGCGAGGCCTTCCCGCATATCGAATGCACCGGCAACGTCTACGAGATCGACCGCAAGCGCTACACCTCGGCCGGCGGCACGACCTCGGTCGACCTGATGCTGGAGATCGTGCGCGCCGATTTCGGTTCCGAACTCGCAAACAAGGTCGCCAACCAGTTCCAGCACGAGCGCATCCGCTCCCATCACGACCGCCAGCGCGTCGGCCAGGAGCCGGACCTCACCGGCAAGTCGGAGAAGCTGCGCAAGGTGACGGAACTGATGGCCGAGAACCTGGAAACGCCGCTGACCGCCGGCGAACTCGCCCGCGCCGTGCATCTGTCCGTGCGCCAGGTCGAGCGGCTGTTCCTGCGCCATCTCAATTCGACGCCCGGCCGCTACTACATGACGCTGCGCCTTGAACGCGCCCGCCAGCTCCTGCGTCAGACCAATATCCCGATCCTCGAGGTCGCGCTGTCGACCGGTTTCACCTCGCATTCCTATTTCGCCCAGAGCTACCGGCTGCAGTTCGGACGCGCGCCCAGCGACGAGCGCAGGACGAGTTACTGATGCGGCGCGGCGTCACAGCGTTGCGTCCGGGGATTGACCGCGCCGCCGCGACTTGTCACTTGAAAGCGATGATGAGCGCGCGCATCCGATCCGGTGCCCTTGGCGCGGCATGGCTTCGCGTCGTGCTGCTCGCGGCGGTCGTCTTGTCGGCCTTCGCGCACCGGCCGCTCGTCTCCGATCCCGAGCCGTTCGAACTGGCGCGGTATGTGCTGCCCGACGGCACGCTCCCGGAAATCTGCACGGTTGACGAGAATGGCGGCGGACCCGCCAAACACGATCACGTCGTCTGCGATTTCTGTCTGATCGCCGGGTCGTCCCACCCGGCCGAACCCGTGGCGGAGGCGCTGTCCCGGCCGCTGCCACTTCTGCTCGCGGTCATCGTTCCCGTAACGACTGCACCCCCGGTCGTCACGATCGAACTCGCGACCGCGTCGAAACGCGGGCCTCCGGTCCTCTTCTCCTGATCCGACCTACCAGAACGGCCGTCTCGCCTGTCGGCGATGCGGTCCACCTTCGTGACATTCCAGGAGAAGTCATATGTCACTCATTCGCACCCTATTCGTCGCGGTTTCCGCGCTCCTGTTCCTTGCAGCCGGCGTCTCGGCGCATGAATACAAGCTTGGCGCCCTCGAACTTGTCCACCCGGTCGCCCGCGCGACCCCGCCCGGCGCGCCGGTTTCCGGCGGCTATCTCGTCATCCGCAACACTGGCGCGGAAGCCGACCGCCTGATCGGCGGCTCGACCGGTTTTGCCGGCAAGGTCGAAATCCACGAGATGGTCATGGACGGCGACGTCATGAAGATGCGTCCGGTCGACGGCGGCCTCGAGATCCCGGCCGGCGGCGAAGTCACGTTGAAGCCGGGCGGCTATCACGTCATGTTCATGATGCTGAAGGAACCGCTGCAGGCCGATTCGAAGCAAAAGGTGACGCTGCAGTTCGAGAAGGCCGGATCGATCGAGGTCGAGTTCCTCGTCCAGACGCCGGAACAGCTGCAGATGCCGATGCACATGACCACCAACTGACCCCGGTCAGGCACTTTCGCGAGGCGTCGAAGGGCGCCTCGCGCCGCCCGTCAGATCGCCGCGGCGGCGAGCACGCGATACGAGCGGTTGCAGTAGACGAGCGGTTTGCCGTCATCACTGCGCAGGATGTTCTGGACATGGCCGAAGATCACGTGATGCGTGCCCTGCCGCTGATGGCCCGAGATCGTGCAGTCGAGCGCCGCCAGCGCCGTCGAAAGACGCGGCGATCCGAGGTCCGAGACGGCCCAGTCGCCATAGGCGAACTTGTCGTTCCCGAATTTCGCGAGCCGGCCGCTGAAGGCGTCCGAGATCATGCGCTGGTCGTCGCGCAGGATGTTCACGGCGAATACGCCGTTCCGCAGGATCGTCTGCACGGCGCGGCTGGCGTCGTTGATGCAGACCAGGATCATCGGCGCGTCGGCGTCGGCCGACACCGGCGTCATCGCCGAGACCGTGATTCCGGCGCGGCCGGCCTGTCCTCCGCTGGTGACCACCGTGACGGTGGCGGCCGTAAGGCTCATCGTGTCGAGGAAGGACTGCCGCAATACGTGCATCATTCCGCCGCTTGGTAGAGGACGAGCGACATCTCGTCCTTCCCGTTGCCGCGGCCGACGCCGGTATGTCGGAGGCCGGCGGCATGCACCGTGGCGGGATCGTAGACGTTGCGCAGGTCCACCATCACGGGCGACGCCATCACCCGCTTTAGGCGCGCCAGGTCGAGATTGCGGAACAGGTTCCACTCGGTGACGATGACGAGCGCGTCCGCATTGTCGGCGGCGTCGTAGGCGTCGTCGCAGAACGTGACGTTGCGCAGCATCGATTTCGCGTGGTCCATGCCTTCCGGATCATAGGCGCGAATCCGCGCGCCGGCGTCCTGCAGCGCGGTGATGATCGGCAGCGCCGGCGATTCCCGGATGTCGTCCGTATCCGGCTTGAAGGTCAGGCCGAGAATGCCGACCGTTTTGCCGCGTACCGACCCCTCGCAGGCCCGGATGATCTTCTTCGCCATGGCGCGCTTGCGCTGGTCGTTGACGGTAACGGTCGTTTCGACGAGGCGCACCGGGCTGTCGGCGTCGTGCGCCGTCTTGACCAGCGCGAGTGTGTCCTTCGGAAAGCACGATCCGCCGATGCCGGGACCCGCGTGCAGGAACTTGCGGCCGATCCGCTCGTCCATGCCGATCCCGCGCGCCACGTCGAGCACGTCCGCGCCCACCTTTTCGCACAGGTCGGCGATCTCGTTGATGAAGGTGACCTTCATCGCCAGGAAGGAGTTGCCGGCGTATTTCGTCAGTTCCGCCGTGCGGCGGCCCATCATCAGGATGCGGTCGTGGTCGGTGTCCAGCGGCGCGTATATGTCGTGCATGACGACGCGCGCGCGGGCGTCGTCGGTGCCGATGACGATACGGTCCGGATGCATGAAATCGCCGATCGCCGAGCCTTCGCGCAGGAACTCCGGATTGGAGGCGACGGCGACGTCGGCGGCAGGGTTCGCCTTGTGGATGATGCGCTCGATCTCGTCGCCGGTGCCGACCGGCACGGTCGATTTCGTCACCACCACGGTATGGTCCTTCAGGGACGGCGCGAGATCCCGCGCGACCGCGTAGACATAGGTCAGGTCCGCCAGCCCGTCGCCGGACCGCGACGGCGTGCCGACGGCGATGAAGACCGCGTCGGCGTCGCCCACGGCAGCCGCGAGATCGGAGGAGAAGCGCAGCCGGTCCGCGCGCACATTGGCGTGCACGATGGTTTCCAGCCCCGGTTCGTAGATCGGGATTTCTCCGCGCCGCAGCGCTTCGAGCTTGGTCTCGTCGCGGTCCACGCAAATGACGTCATGGCCGATATCGGCGAAACAGGCGCCCGACACGAGCCCCACGTAACCTGCGCCGATCATTGTGATTTTCATGGCCTATCTCCCGACGCGGTCCCGCCGTCCTTTGCCTGTCTCGCTGGAGGTGAGCACGGGTTGTCCGCCGTCATTTCGCCGCCACCCGTCTTGCGCCGGGACTTCTGGATATCGAACCGGCGGCGGGAATTGGACGCTAGGCGCAAGGCGGTGGCCGTTCTCAAGCGATACAGGGAAGAACGAGATGGAACCTTCTATCCGCCCTTGGTTTCAAACATGCCCGCAACGTGGCATACATTGTCGAACATTCCGTTAAGCGCGCCCGCTGGCCGCGATCAGTCAGCGGAAGCGTCGCTGGAATTGGGGCTCTTGATCAAGCCGCGCGGAGCCGGCAGGATCGGTATGGTATCCCGTATGGTTTCCGGATTCTTAATCCGGTTCCCAAAAGTCTAATCAATCCAGTTTTGGGAAAATGACCGGCCGCGTCCCGGAGGCTCCGAGGCTGCTTTCTACCTTTACTTTGCGGGGGCCGCCGAACCGCCCGGCCGGTGTTCCGGCTCGCGCCAGCCCCGGACGGGGTGGTCGTTCCGCTCGAATTGCCGCCGTTTCTTGATCTCCCGGGCGGGATTTCCCGCATAGACGGTCCAGGGGGAGAGATCCTTCGTCGTAACCCCGTGCGTCCCGAGCACGGCGCCTTCGCCGACCGTGACGCCCGGACCGACGAAGGCGTCCGCCGTGATCCAGGCATAGGCGCCGATTGCAATCGGGGAGGTCACGAGCGGGAAATGCGCGGCGTTCATGTCGTGGGTTCCGGTGCAGATATGCGCCCGCTTGGAGATGACCGCGTATTTTCCGACTGTGATCGGCGCCATGCAGTAGATGTCGGCATGGTCGGCGATGGCCGCGAAATCCTCCAGGACGAGGTTGGCCGGATACCAGATCCGCGCCGAGGGGGCCACATACACACCCTGGCCAACCTTCGCGCCGAAGGCTCGCAGAAGAAACCGTCGCCAGCCGTAGAACGGCTGCGTCCACGACGCGAGAAGCGTCCAGGTGACGCCCCAGGCCATCCGCGACAGACGGTGCTTCAGGCCGAACCTCGGTTCCCGGCCGGCGACCGTTGTCTCCCCGGTGTCGGCAGATACTGTTTCGAGCCCCATGTCACCCTCCGCGGCGGAACCGTCGAGACGGCGTTCCGGCGTTCGCTCTCGGCGCCCTGCGCATGCGGGCAAGGAGAGCTTTCACGCTTTCTTTAAGGCTCAACGGTAGATTTTGAATTAAGGAACGAGCGCGACGTCCCTTTCGCCGATCATGGTCGCAGGGCGCCCGCAGGCAGGGTCGCACCCGGCGTCCCGGGCGCAGGCCTGCCGGACAGAGGCGCGTGCCGGGGGCTGTCTCGGCACATTTCCGCGCAAGGGAGTCGATAACGTTGCAGGCAAGAGACTTGAGAAAGGCCGGGCCTCGTATTTTGCATGTGAGTGCCGACTATCCGAACCCGCATCGGGGCCGGACGACCACCGCGATCGAACGTCTTGTAAAAGGTGGCGGCGTCGGGGAGCAGGTCGTGATGTCCCTGAACCGGACCATCCTGCCCTGGAGAACCTGTTTCATCGACTGCGGCGAAGCCGATGGCGTTCGCCTCTTCGCTTACCGATACTTCGGATTTCCGGCGGGACTGGGTCTCGCGCCAACCATGCGCCGCGTCGCCCGCAGGATTGCGCGGGCGCTCGAGGCGGAAGGCTGGCGGCCGGACCTGGTCCACGGGCACAAATTCGCCTTCGAGGGCATCGCCGGACTTTGGCTGGCGGAGCATTTCGGTCCCGCCACACGATTGTTCGTCTCGGTCCGCGGCGAGTCCGAACGCAATGTCTTCCTGTACAAGCCCGGCTACCGGAGCCTGATGCGGCGGATCGCGGCACGCGCCGACATGATCTATCACGTCTCCGCATGGTTCCGGCCCGGCTATCACCGGTTCGTGCCCGATCAGCCCGCCAAGGAGCGGTTGTTGCCCAACATCGTCGGCAACACCGTGCCGAACCTTCCCGCGCTCGACGCAGAGCCCCGTTTCGCGACCGTCCTTCATCTGGACCTGCGCAAGCGCAAGGGCCTGTCGGACCTGCTGCGCGGCTTCGCCGACTTCCTCAAGTCGAACCCGGGCGTCGGCCTGGATATCATCGGGCCCGGTAACGATCAGCACGTCGGCGCCGTGACCAGGGAAATCGCCGAACTGGGACTGTCCGGCAGCGTCCGCCTCCTCGGCGGCATGGACGGCAAGACGCTTTTTGCCAGTTTGCCCCACTATCTGGCGCTGGCGTTGCCCAGCCATCAGGAAACCTTCGGAATGGTCTATCTGGAAGGCCTGTTTGCCGGGATTCCGATCCTCTACAGCCGGGACACGGGCATTGACGGTTACCTCGACGGCATCCAGGCGGGTGTTTCGGTCGAGGCGGGAAATGTCGCCGATATTACGCGCGCCCTTTCGGAGCTTTACCGCAACAATACAGCTTACCGGCAGGCCATAAGGCAGGCGGGCAAGGCCCTGCACGAGCGGTTCGACCCCGGCGCGATCGCTGCCGGTTACCGCGCCGATATCGAGCGGTTTTGTCCGGCCGCAACATTCCGGAGCGCGGCGGAATGAGAAGCGATGCTTCCCCAGAGAAGTAAATTGAGCAAGACAGGATGGCAAATGCACTAAATTCTTAATAGAGATATAATAGGTAGAAAACGAGTGAAGTTGACTCATTGTCAAGGCTTGTAGCCTATACTTGACTTGTTAACCTTTTGTTTACGATTCCAGAGTGTCGAGGTGTCCCGCGTGCATAG
>JBAQHA010000680.1:0-7220 GCA_049288075.1 Oricola sp. | reverse complement strand
CGCCCCCGCCCCCCCCGTCTGCATTGCCGTCTCGCCCGACGAAGATCAGAGGCGGTAAAGGATCGTGTCGTTCCAGAAGCGGTCGAGGCGCTGCATGGCGCGGTTCATCGCCTGGAACTCGTCGGCGCCGATTCCGCCGACGGCCTCGATCGACAGGATGTGGCGGTTGTAGAGGTCGGCCACGATCTCGGCGACCTCCCTGCCCTTCTCGGTCAGACTGACGCGCACCGAGCGGCGGTCCGTCTTCGACTTCTTGTGGTCGACGAAGCCCAGTTCGACGAGCTTCTTGAGATTGTAGGAAACGTTGGAACCCAAGTAATAACCGCGCGAACGCAGTTCGCCGGCGGTCAGTACACTGTCGCCGATGTTGAACAGCAGCAGCGCCTGGACAGCGTTGATGTCGGCGCGGCCGGCACGGTCGAACTCGTCCTTGACGACGTCAAGCAAACGACGGTGCAAGCGTTCGACGAGCTGCAGCGATTCAAGATAAAGATCGCGAACTTCGGCAACGGACGGCTTAACGGGCTTGGCGCCCACCATATTGGTCGCATTCATCATGATCAGATTGCCTCTCTGTTATGCCGGTGATTATTTTTTTGTTTCACCGTTGAGGGCAAACTACCCAATGCGACTAAAATTCGACTTAAAGCCCATCGTTAACAGGCCGTAACCGGGGCTCCGTTTCCGAATATCGTTAATAATTGTTTGCGCGGTCGCGATAGCGTTGAAAGACGACAATCACGATGAAGACGAACAGGACCGCGAGCGCGCCCATGTGTCCGATGACGATTTCGGGCTTGGCGACGTAGCGATCCGACCAGATGCCGTAGATCGCTATCTCGATCACGCAGGCGGCCGTCCAGAGCACGATGCCCCACGAGGTGAGCATCCACAGCCCCATCGAGGCGCAGGGCAGCAATACGGCGAGGACGACGCTGGGCACTTGCCAGGCAACCGCCATCTGGTCGAATCGCGGCGACGACTGGTCGAACAGGCCGATCAGCTGTCCCCAGTAGGACAGGCCGGACAACATGGCGATGGCCGCCATCAGGCGCAGGAACCAGACGAAGGCGGTCTGGACCACGGTGTGGCGCTGTTCCTTCATTTCGCCGCCGAGCGTCACCACGTCCCCGTCCCGCCTCCCGTTTTCGCGATTCGCCGGCGAATAGCCTTGACGCATTCGGCATGCTAGGCAAACCCCGCTATCGAGCAAGCCAAAATGTCAGGGAAAGACGATGATCCGAAGCGTTGACGAAATCACCGGTTCGAAACGGCAGCGCCGGATGCGCAAGGCGAACTGGGCGCGCCGGCTGGTGCGCGAAAACGAGCTGACCGTGAACGACCTGATCTGGCCGATCTTCCTGATCGAGGGCAACGACACGTCGGAGGCCATCGCGGCGATGCCGGGCGTCGAACGCCTCACCGTCGACCGGGCGGTCAAGGCCGTCGAACGGGCCGCGAAGCTCGGCATCCCGGCGATCGCGACATTTCCGAACGTGGCGATGGACAAGCGCGACACGACAGGCAGCCACGCGCTCGACGCGGACAACCTGATCAATCGCGCGACGCGGGCGATCAAGGCCGCCGTGCCGGAGATCGGCATCATCACCGACGCCGCGCTCGACCCGTTCACCGATCACGGCCATGACGGCATCCTGCGCGACGGGATCATCGTCAACGACGAATCGGTCGCCCAGATCGCCAAGGCTGCCGTCGGCCAGGCCGAGGCCGGCGCCGACATCATCGCGCCGTCCGACATGATGGATGGCCGCATCGGCGCCATCCGCGACGCGCTGGACGCGTCCGGATTCCAGGACGTGGCGATCATGTCGTATGCGACCAAGTTCGCCTCGGCCTGCTACGGGCCCTACCGCGAGGCGATCGGCACTTCGGGTCTGCTGAAGGGCGACAAGAAGACCTATTACATCGATCCGGCCAACACCGAGGAAGCGTTGCGCGAGACCGAGGCCGACATCGCCGAAGGCGCGGACATGGTGATGGTCAAGCCGGGACTGCCCTATCTCGACATCTGCTGGCGGGTGAAGGAGACCTTCCAGGTCCCGACCTTCGTCTACCAGGTGTCCGGCGAATACGCGATGATCGAGGCAGCGGCCGCCAACGGGTGGATCGACGGGGAGCGCGTCATGCTCGAAAGCCTGCTCGCGTTCAAGCGCGCCGGCTGCGACGGCATCCTGACCTATTTCGCCCCGCGCGTGGCCGAGATCCTCAGGGGGTAGAGCCTGACCGGGCTTGATATCGGAGTGGCGGTTTCCCACCTCCCTTTCAAAGAGGACAAGAGATGCCGGACACACAGACCTTCGACAGCAGGGCAGACAGCTTTCCCAGCCGCTACAACGACTGGCGGCTGTTCGAGGGCGTGCGCACGCGGCGCATATTCGCCTTCCTGATCGACTACGCCATGGTGATCTTCCTGATCATCGTCGCCGTGCCGCTGATCTTCGTGCTCGGCTTCGCGACCTTCGGAGGGGCGTGGCTTCTCTACACCGTGCTGACGCCGCTCGTCGCGCTCACCTATGTGGGCTGGACCGTCGGCGGACCGGCGCAGGCAACGATCGGCATGCGGCTGGCCGGCATCCGGCTCGAACGCTATGACGGCCGGCGAATCGACTTCGTCACGGCGATCGTCCATGCGGTCCTGTTCTGGGCTTCGGTGGCAATCTTCATGCCGCTTCTGCTGGCTCCGCTGTTCCTCGAACACAAGCGCACACTGCATGATTTGGCACTCGGAACCGTCGTGGTACGTTCCGAGCGTTGACGGGACGTCCGCCGCTATTGACGTTTGACCGGTTCTCGCCAAATCTGAGAGACGAAGCGAGACTGGCGGCATGACACAGCATTCACCGAAATCTCCGCAGTTTTTCCTGACGTCGCCGTCGCCCTGCCCCTATCTGGAAGGACAGTACGAACGCAAGGTGTTCACCCATCTCGTCGGCGAGAAGGCGGCCGAGATGAACGACCTGCTGACCCAGGGCGGATTCCGCCGCAGCCAGAACATCGCCTACCGCCCGGCCTGCGAGACCTGCCGCGCCTGCGTCTCGGTGCGCATCGTCGTCGACGAGTTCGAGCCGTCGAAGAACCTGCGCCGCATCCTCGGCGCCAATGACGACCTGATCGGCACCGAGCACAAGGCCGAGCCGACGAGCGAGCAGTATTCGCTGTTCCGCCGCTATCTCGACGCGCGCCACAAGAAGGGCGGCATGTCCGAGATGACCGTTCTGGACTACGCGATGATGGTCGAGGACACGCATGTGCCGACCACGGTCATCGAATACCGCCGGCGCGGCCCGGACAGCTTCATCACCGGGGCCGGCGAAGGACCGCTGGTCGCTGTCGCCCTGTCGGACCGCATGGCCGACGGATTTTCGATGGTCTATTCCTTCTTCGATCCCGAGGAGACGCAGCGCTCGCTCGGCACCTGGATGATCCTCGACCACATCGCGCGGGCGCGGGCGCGCGGGCTGCCGCATGTCTATCTCGGCTACTGGGTCGAAGGCTCGCGCAAGATGGAATACAAGACCCGCTTCAGGCCGCAGGAGCATTTGACCGCGACCGGCTGGGACCGATACAAGGGCTGACCCGCCCGACCACTCTTCCGGACATTTCCCCTTCATGACGCCGCACCAGAAAGGCCTGCTGCTCACCGGCTTTGGCGGGCTCGTTCTGTCCTTCGACATCCCTCTGCTTCGGCTGGCCAATGCCGACGTCTGGACGGTGCAGTTCGTCCGCCCCGGTCTCGGCCTGATCATGGCGCTGCTGATCTGGGGCGCCGTCAGCCTGTGGCGCCGCCGCGCGATCACGCTTCTGCCGGGCAAGACCGGCATTCTCGTCGCCCTGCTCTACGGCGTCGCCTCGACGATCTTCGTCGGCGCGATATTCCATACGACAGCGGCCAACATCGTCTTCATCCTGTCGCTCAACAGCATGTTCGCCGCTTTGCTGGGCTGGCTCTGGCTTGGCGAGCGCCCGGCGCGCGCAACACTTGCGACCATGGCGGTGACCGTTGCGGCCGTGCTGCTGATCGTCGGCGACAGCCTGCATACCGGCAACTGGCTGGGCGACCTGATGACGCTGTGCTGCGCGGCGATCATCGCGACCGTCATTACGATAACGCGCAGGAGCGGCCGCGACATGGGCTTCGCGCCGATGATCGGCGGCCTGCTGCCGCTCGCGGTCGCGGCCGTCATGCTCGCGCCGCAGGGCGTGACGAAGCTGGCCGTGGAAAACCCGGTGTGGCTGATCCTCGACGGCGGCTTGCTGATCCCGATCTCGTTCTGGTGCCTGGCGACCGGGCCGAAATATATCAGCGGCCCGGAAGTGGCGATGTTCTACCTGTTCGAGACCGTGCTGGCGCCGGTGTGGATGTGGCTGGTCTTCCGGGAAGCGCCGACGCCGGCGTCACTGGCCGGCGGCGTCATCATCATCGCGGCGCTGCTGGCCCATACCGCATGGCAGTACCGGCGATTGCGCAAACGGGTCTGAAACGGCGTCAGGAGCCAAACGGGACGAAGCGGCCGTGGAGATAGCCGAGCGGCGGCCTCGGCGTCGAGGCGAAGTCCAGAACCCGGCCGATCAGCACGTCATGGTCGCCGGCCTCGACAGCAGTCTCCAGCGCGCAGTCGAACCAGGCGACGGCGCCGCCGATCAACAACCGGTCGGTTGGCAGGCGCTCCGAGGGAAGGCCGGCGAAGCGCTCGGCCGCCGTGCCGCGGGTGAAGCGGCGCGCAATTTCTTCCTGGTCGGCGCCGAGAATGCTGACCGTATAGCCACCTCCCTGGAGGAAGGCCTCATGGCTCGACGACGTGCGGTGCACGCTCCAGAGCACCAGGGCCGGATCGAGCGAGACCGTGTTGAAGGAATTGCAGGTCATGCCGTAGTCGACGCCCCGGTAGCGCGTCGTCACGACCGCGATCCCGGTGGCGAAGCAGCCCATGGCCACCTTGAGGGCCTTGAACTTCAGCTCTTCGAGATTGAGATGGGCGTCGGCGTTCATGCTGTCGAATTTCCTCAAGGAAAGTGCCTGCCTTCGGCGAGAGTCCAGCCTTCGCGCCACGTCCCGCAATCGAAACGAAGCGTCCGGCGCAGCGCCATCCTGACGATCCCTTCGAAGCTTTTCGCGTCCACGAGCGATATAATATTAACGAGATGCGCCATATTCCGCGGCAAAGCAACCGGTCCGGATCGCCGCACGCGAAAGCCGGCAACGCCCCGCCATCCGTGAGATATGGGTGCGCGCGCCCGCGCGGCAAGGGGCCCGCGACCGGCTTGCGCCCGCGAGCGCCGCGTCAGGGATTGCCGAACCACCCGTCGAGGAAGCCCGCATACCAGGCCTTCAGCGCCGCGTCGCAAGCATCGAAGCCGGCATCCTGCTGCTCGATCGTCTGGGTGCCGGGCTTGCCCATCGACTGGGTGTAGTCGGTCTGCCACTGATCGAGTATCGCGCGCGTCACTTCCGGATGGAACTGCAGGGCGATGGTGGTTTCGCCAGCCTGGAAGGCCTGGTTCGGGAAGACGTCGCCATGGGCAAGGGGGGTGACGCCGGACGGCATGTCCCAACCTTGAGAATTCCCGGCGAGCACCTTGAAGTCATTCGGAAAATACACCCTGCCCGCCTCGGTCGGATGTAGATCGTAGAAACCGAAGGTGGCGTGATCCTCGGGATGGAAATCGACGCGCGCGCCGAGCACATGGGCGATCATCTGCGAACCGAGGCAGATGCCGGCGAGCCTGACGCCCTTTACCATCGCCTGTTCGGCGAAGCGCAATTCGTCGCGCAGATAGGGCGCCTCGTCGAGGTGGGTCACATATTGCGGCCCGCCCATCAGCATGACTCCAGCTTCCTCGCCGGTGAGTTCCGGCAGCGCCTCGCCGCGCCAGGGCTCGATCACGCGGACGTCGTGGCCGCGGGCGATCAGGTGCCGGCGACCGGCATCCGGCTCGGCCACGGCCCAGTGCTCGACAACATAGATCGGTCTCTTCAATGCACCCGCCGGCTCATCCATTCATACCAGCCGCGTTCCGTACCATTGAAAACGTTGAGGTCAATATGCCCGGATACGCCCTTGGCGCGGCCGGTGCCGGAATATTGCCAGAAGATCCAGTCGCGGTCCTCGTAAACCTCGGCCGGATGGGCGGCGACCGAGCGCAGCCAGAACGGGTAGTCCCTGAACCGGCCGCGCAGATTGTCGCGATAGAAGTCCGGCGCCGTGTAGATGATCGGCTTCTGGCCGTAGTGACGTTCCAGCGCGTCGAGGAAGACCTGCATCTTCTCGAGCACGTCGGAGCGGTCGGGCCGATGCTTGCAGGTCTGCGAATGCGCATTCCACTCGACGTCGAGTACGGGCGGCAGCGCGCCCTTGACCTTCGGCACGTTGCGGATGAACCAGGCGGCCTGGTCGCGGGCGGTGCGGCACCAGTAGAAGAAGTGGTAGGCGCCGCGCGGAACGCCCGCCGCGCCGGCCGCGTCCCAGTTGCGGCGGAAGGCGTCGTCGACGTGGTCGATGCCCTCGGTCGCCTTTATGAAGGCGAAGTTGGCGCCGTTCTGGCGCAGCGTGTGCCAGTCGATCTTGCCCTGCCAGCGGGAGATATCGACGCCGTGGACGGCGAAGTTTTTAGGCGCGGCGCGACCGAAATTGATGGGCTTGGCGTCGGCGAATTTCTGGCTGTAGACCTTCAGGCGCGCCGCCGACGTCGCGCTTTGCGGCGCGACGAAGGCGACCTCCTCGTCCGGCATCGCCTCGGGCGGAAACAGCGCGGCGCGCGCCGGGGTGACCGGCGTGCCGCCTTCCATGGCCAACGGCGTCGCCGCGCCGTCGATGCCCGCGGGCGGGACCGGCGCAGAAATCGAACTGACCGTCTCGGGCGACGGCTGGATGTCGAGCACGTCCACGCCGGACGAGGCCGTGTAACCGCCGACGGCCATCGCGAGAATGGCGGGAAGGAGAAAACGCATGATCACCCGTTACGCAAGACACATGGGTTCCGGCGCGATACGCGCGCGGAAACCCAAGAGTTAACGGGAAATTACTAAGGGCGAGTCAATTCGAATGATTAATGAAGGGTGAACAGGGCGGAGGGAGCACGTCATCCCCCTCTGTCGCCACCCCCCTCTCCGTCTCGCTTCGCTCGACACCTCTCCCCCATGTCCATGGGGGCGAGGAAGCGGGTGTCATCATCGCCGCGCGCCGTTTCCGGCCCGGCCT
>JBAQHA010000679.1:0-6841 GCA_049288075.1 Oricola sp. | reverse complement strand
AAAGGCGTAGATGCCGATTACGCGGCGGTTGCCGCCGGCGCCGAGTGCGACGGCCTCGGTGGTAATCGTCACCAGCCTGCCTGCGCCGATCAGAAGCGTCGGCAGGTACTGGCCGACGGAGACGGCGAAGCCGACCGCCATGGCAGCGAGGAGCGCGCGCGACAGCATCGGCAGGCGCACGGCAAGGAAGGTCGTCCATCTGCTTTTGCCGAGGCCAGCCGCGATCGCCTCGTAGCGCGTATCGAAGGCGCGCCAGGGCGCCGACAGAGAAAGGAACACGTAGGGCAGCACAAAGACCATGTGGACCAGGACCAGCGCAGCCCATGTCGCACCGACGCCGCCATGGAGGAGGAACAGCTTCAATCCGAAGACGAAGCCCGCCTGCGGTACCAGCAGCGGCAGGTAGACGAAGAACAGCGCCCGGTTCGGCCCCGGACGTGAAACTTGCTGCTCGCGGGCCAGACTGGCGATGACGATCAGCGCCGACAGCAGCGTCGCGGCGAGCCCGACGGTAATCGTTGTCAGCAACGGATCGCCAATGCGCGGCAGGGTCTGCGCCCAGCCACGCAGCGACAGTGACGCCGGCAGGATATGCGGGAACTGCCACAGACCGGAGACCGACCAGAGCGCCAGAAGCGCCAGACCGCCGAAGACGACCAGCGCGGTCAGCGCCATGGCGGCCAGCGCAACGAAACGGATGCCCGAATCCGCCCGCAAACGGCGGCCGCGTTCGCAGAAATGCATCGTCGCCATGTCGCAAAGCTTCTCGAGGCCGAGCCAGATCACGAGGGCGGCCAGCGTGACGGCAAGCTGCAGGATTGCGCCGGCGGACGCCATGAAACGGGCGGTCAGTTCGGGATCGTTCATCCACTGGACAAGCCGCACCGGCAACGAAGCCGGCGTCGTCGGGCCGAGGATGAGCGCGACATCGACGGCGGACGAGGCGAAGGCGATAACCGCGAAGACCGCGAGCCTGATCTGGCGATAGATCGAAGGCCATGCCGTGAACAGGAAACCGGCGACACGGCCGTAGCCGAGCGTTGCGGCCAACCGCCCGGAGGCGGCAAGCGGCACCTGCGGCAGGGCCGCGAGCGCCATAAGCAGCAGGAAGGGGATTTCCTTTACGATCAGCCCGGCCATCAGGGAAAGGCCGAGGGAATCGTTGACGATCAGCCAGTCGGGTGGGCGCATCCAGCCGGTCGCCCAGGGCGATACGAGACGGGCGAGGAAGCCGGAAGGTGCGATCATGAAGGCGAGGCCGAAGGCGGCGGCGGCATGCGGCACGGCAAGCAGCGGCGAAACCAGCGACTGGATGAAACGAAAGGCGCGCGTCCGCGACCAGCCGCCGATGAAGAGCGCGACCAAAGCCGTCGAGATCGCCGCCGTGACGACACCGCTCGACAGCGCGATCAGGCAGGATCGCAGCAGGCCCGGCTGCGAGAGCACGACCAGGAAAGGTTCGAGCGTCAGGCGATCGCCACCGAGCGCCGGCAGGTAACCGAAAGCCGGCAGCAGCGTACCGAGCAGGCCGCCGACCACCGGCAGCGCGAGTACCGCAATGGCGAGGGCGGGCGCGAGACGCAACATTGGGAGACGCGCCCGAAAGGAGGCCTAGTTGGCGACGCCGTAGCGCGCCGCCCATTCCTTCTCGATCATCGCCATCCATGTCGGATGCGGCTCTGGCAGCGCGGGGCCGAGTTCCTCCGGCTTCAGCGTCGCGATACCGAGGTCGAGCGCCTCGAAGCGGGCGTTGTCGGCGGCCGGCAGATTGCCGACGGCGAGCACGGTCGGATCGCCCCAGACGTTCGGGTCCTGCTTGCGGGCCTGAGCTTCCGGCGAAAGCAGGAAGTTTGCGGTCACCAGCGCGCCGGCCCGGGCGGCGGCGTTATAGGGAATGGCGACGAAATGGGTGTTGGACAACGTACCGCCGGAGAAGGTGAAGGAGCGCACGGTGTCCGGCAGCAGGTCGTTGGCGATAGCCGACGAGGCTTCCGCCGGATTGAAGGCGAAGGTGATGTCGAGTTCTCCATCTGCGAGCAACTGGCTCATCGACGGGTAGTCCTTCGGAAAGGCCTTTGCCGAGCGCCAAAGGTAGGGATGAAGTTCGTCGAGATAGTCGAACAGCGGCTTCGTCATCGCCGCGAACTCCTCGTCCTTGACCGGCTCAAGCAGCTTGGCCGGATCGGCGATCTTTTCCGACAAGACCTGTTTCAGGAAGGATGAGCCGATGAAGTCCGGCGGCTGCGGATAGGAAAAATGGCCGGGATTGGCTTTCGCCCATTGCAGCAAGCCGTCGGCGGAATCGGGCAAGCGCGCGGCATCGGTGCGGGCGCTGTCGTAGAAAAAGACGAGCTTGGCCATTCCCCAGGGCGATTCCATGCCGTCGGTGGGAATGGTGAAGTCGGTCGCGACCGTCGGCTTGCTCTCGACATCGACATATTGCCAGTTCGGCAGCTTCGGCGCCCAGCCGGGACCATAAAGCAGGCCCTGCCGCTTCATCGAGGCGAAATTCTCGCCATTGATCCAGACGAGGTCGATCGTGCCGCCCTCATCCTTGCCGGCCGCCTTTTCGGTGACAACGGTCGCGACGGCGTTAGCCGTGTCGTCGAGCTTCACATGGACGAGCTTGACGCCGTAGCGCTTCTCCAGTTGTTCGCCCGCCCAGGCGATATAGGCATTGATGCTCTCCGAGCCGCCCCAGGCATTCCAGTAGACGGTCTCGCCCTTCGCCTGCGCCTCCACGGCGCTCCAGTCGGCGGGATCGAGATCGGCGGCCGGCGCGGATACGGCGAAGAGAAGGAACGCGGCAAATGCGGCGAATGCGGTTTTCATGGAGATGCCCCTCGGCAGGATTTCGTGTGCCGGGAGACCATAGAAGCGCGCGCGGCGGCGTCAATCGCGCGCGCCCACACGCTTTCTCACGTTGCGGTGAGGACGGGCGCTCAGTCGCGCTGGGTGATGGAGATTTTCCTGACCAGTTTTTCGGGCTGCGGGCGGTCGAGATCGATGACGAGCAGGCCGTTCTTCAGTTCCGCGCCCAGCACGCGCATGCCGTCGGCGAGCAGGAAGGCCTTCTGGAACTGGCGCGCCGCGATGCCGCGATGCAGGAATTCGCGCGGACCGTCTTCCTGCTGGCGGCCACGGATGACGAGTTGCGAATCCTCGGTCGAAATGTCGAGATCGTCGATCGAGAATCCGGCGACAGCAAGCGTGATGCGCAGGACGTCAATGCCGTCACGCGTCGCGCGTTCGATGTTGTAGGGAGGGTAACCGTCGGCGTTCTTGGCGAGGCGCTCCAGCGACTTCTCGATGGTCTCGAAACCGACGAGCAGGGGGCTCGAAAACGGCGGCATGCGCGACATTTCATGTCCTTTCATGCAAAGCGACATTTCCGGCGAACCCGTAGTGGCATTCCCCGGCACCCCTGATATGGTCCGCCGCCTGACCGAATGCAAGCCGACACCCGCAGGTGTGCCATGACCGACCGCCGAGCCATCATCATCGACACCGATCCCGGCCAGGACGACGCCCTCGCCATCCTGCTGGCGCTGGCAAGCCCCGAACTCGACGTGCTCGGCATCACGGCGGTGGCCGGCAACGTGCCGCTCGCCCTGACGGAGAAAAACGCGCGCAAGATCTGCGAGTTGGCCGGAAGGCCGGAGACCAAGGTCTTCGCGGGCGCGGCGCAGCCGCTTCAGCGAAAACTGGTGACGGCAGAGTACGTTCACGGCAAGACCGGCCTCGACGGACCGGACCTGCCGGAGCCGACGATGGCATTGCAGCCGCAGCATGGCGCGGACTTCATCGTCGAGACGCTGCGCCAGCGCGCCTCCGGCGCGGTGACGCTGTGCACGCTCGGGCCCCTGACCAATATCGCGCTGGCCCTTGCCAAGGCGCCGGAAATAGCGCCGAAGATTCGCGAGATCGTGATGATGGGCGGCGGGTTCTTCGAGGGCGGCAACGTGACGCCGGCGGCGGAATTCAACATCTATGTCGATCCGCATGCCGCGGCGGCGGTGTTCAAGGCCGGCGTCCCGCTCGTGTTGATCCCGCTCGACTGCACCCACAAGGCGCTGACGACGCATGCCCGCGTCGACGCCATGCGCGCCCACGGAACGAAAGTGACGGTGGCGGCAGCCGCGCTGATCGATTTCTTCGAGCGCTTCGACGAGGACAAATACGGCACCGACGGCGGGCCGCTGCACGATCCCTGCGTCATCGCCTGGCTGCTGAAGCCGGACCTCTTTTCGGGCCGCGACTGCAATGTCGAGATCGAGACCGGATCGGAACTGACCATGGGCATGACGGTGGTCGACTGGTGGGGCGTGACCAGGCGGGCGAAGAACGCGCATGTCCTGCGCGACGTCGACGCCGACGGTTTCTTCGCGCTGCTGACGTCGAGGATCGCGACGCTCTAGATGTCGCTTCGCAGCGGAATCGCGGGCTGCGCGCCGGGCTTCAGACAAGCGGCCGCGCCGGCGCGCACCGCGAGATCGAGCGCCGCCGGCCAGTCCGTTCCCTCCTCCAGCGCCGCGGCGAGATAGCCGCAGAAAGTGTCGCCCGCGCCGACCGTGTCGACCGGGTCGATCTTCGGCGCGGCGGCGCGAAACGTGCCTTCGGGCGTTGTCGCCATTGCGCCGTCGGCGCCCAGCGTCACCACCAGTGATCGGCCTGTGCTCGCGACGAAAGCCGCCATGCGCTCCCGCCGGTCTTGTCCTTGCAACAAAAGCGCCTGCGCCAGCAGGTCGAACTCGGTTTCGTTGGTGACGACTATGTCCGCCATTTCGGCGAGCGCCGGCGCATCAGTCGTATAGGGCGCTGTGTTGAGGATCGAGATCGCACCGCACGCACGCGCATGGGCGAGCGTAGCTTCGACCGCACCGGCGGGGATTTCCATCTGTAGGAGCACGATATCGCCCGCCTCCAGCGGCGCGGCCGTCACTTCGGCAGCCGTGACCTCGCCGTTCGCACCGGCAATTACGGCGATGATGTTCTCGCCTTTGGCGTCGTCGACCATGATCAGCGCCACGCCGGTGGACGCGCCGGACAAAGTTTTCACACGGGAGAGATCGACGCCGCCCTCGCGCAGCAGCAACAGCGCGCCATCAGCCTGGGCGTCGGCGCCGACTGCGCCGACCATTGCGACCTGCGACCCGGCGCGGCGCGCGGCGAGCGCCTGGTTGGCGCCCTTGCCGCCCGGCGCCGTGACGAAGGACGGCCCGCGCACCGTTTCGCCCGGTGCGGGCAAGCGTTCGACACGGGCGATGAGATCGAGATTGATCGATCCGGGAACGACGATCATGGACGGGCTTTCGGCTTCGATATCGAGGCCGTCACGCTAGAGGCAAACGGCGGCGATTTCCATCGCGGTCGGGGGTTTGAAAAAACTCCGCAAATTCTTGATCGTCTTGCTGCAATGCCGTTGACTTGGCCATCGCGGCCTTTTAAACGGTGCGGCCTAGCCAAACCGTGCCCAGATGGCGGAATTGGTAGACGCGCACGGTTCAGGTCCGTGTGCCGCAAGGCGTGGAGGTTCGAGTCCTCTTCTGGGCACCATTTCTTCAACCGAGCAGATTCTGCGTCCTAGCGCTTCAGCCAGTCGCTGAACGCGCTTGCGTAATCCTTGTGCCAACGGGACAGCGGGGGGCGGTTTTCGGCGATGTCACCGGCGGCCCAGGTGATGCGTTTCTCGTCGGTGGCGCGGTCGACCTCGTTGTCCGGACAGAGAATGTAAAAATCGCCCCGGTCGATCGATTCGAACAGGAAGGCGACCGTCTGTTCCGGGGTCCATGCGCCGTCCGGTTTCTCGGTGCGACCATGCGCCGTCAGCGGCGTGAACACGAAACCCGGTATGAACAACCGCGCCTCGACCTGGCATCCGGGCGTGTTGCGCAATTCGTGCTGCAGCGCCTCGGTGAAGACCTTCACGCCGGCCTTCGACACATTGTAGGCGGGATCGCCTGGCGGCGTGGTGATGCCCTGCTTGGAGCCGGTATTGACGATCAGACCCGGCTTGCCCGAGGCGATCATCGCCGGAACGAAGATCTGGGAGCCCTGAATGACGCCCCACATATTGACGTCGATGATGCGCCGCCAGTTCCCTTCGGCGCCGAAGATCGAACTGCCCGGTTGCATACCGGCATTATTCATCAGCACGCTGACGGGGCCGAGCGCGGCCGTCACCCGCTCCCGCAGCGTCTGCAGTTGACCGGCGTCGGCGACATCGACGCCTTCGGCAAGCACCCTGCCGGCAGGCGCGCCGTCGGCCAGCAGGATCGCGCGCGCCTTGTCGAGCGCGTCGCCCGGCAGATCGGCAATGCAGACGCCCAGCCCTTTTGAGACGAGGTGACGCGCCGCGGCGAGGCCGAGGCCCGAAGCTCCCCCGGTGACGACAGCGACATTTCCCTCGCGGATAGCGGCGTGCATGGCATGACCCCTTTCGTCTTCGGAAATGACAATGGGGTGTGACAGACCGGCTGCCAAGGGCGGTCCGGCCGATATGCGACGGGATGCCGCCCTCCGCGCTACCGGGCGGAAGCGCGTTCGCTGGTGACGGGTGATCCGGCACCGGCGGTGAGGTTCATGGTTCGGCGAAAATTCGCTCGATTTCGAACTGCGTTGCCTCGTCGACGGCGAACACGGTTCTTTCAGTGAAGTTGGACCTGCTCTGCGAGATCCACCGGATGCTCGGGAACGCCGAGACCGGCATTCCGCTCCCGCGGCGTGACAACCGCCTCGTCGGGGCGACCGAAGGCAAGAAGAGCGAATAGATGGCGTGCCCGGTCAGGCGGTTTCGAGCGCCTTCTCGCGTGCTTCCACGGCTTCGAGCGCCCAGGCGGCC
>JBAQHA010000678.1:0-11293 GCA_049288075.1 Oricola sp. | reverse complement strand
GCCCTGATTGTGGAACAGCGAGACGTACCATTTGGTCGAGAAGCCGCCCCACACAGTCACCAGCCGCGACTCGTTGAACGAGTAGATCACCAGCAGGACGATCGGCAGGTAGAGGAAGGCGAATCCGAAAACGACGGAAACGATGTTGAAGTAGCTCCAGCGGCCGCTCATTTACCGGCCTCCTGCGCACGCGCCTGGGCGTTCTGAAACAGCACGATCGGCACCACGAGAACGAGCAACAGCAGCGTTGCCACGGCGGCGGCGACCGGCCAGTCGCGATTGTTGAAGAATTCGGACCACAAGGTCTTGCCGATCATCAGCGTCGAGGTGCCGCCGAGCAGGTCGGGGATGACGAACTCGCCGACCGCGGGAATGAAGACCAGCAGGCAACCTGCTGCGACGCCGGGCACCGCCAGCCGCGCCGTCACCTTCCAGAAGGCGCCCAGCGGCGTGCAACCGAGATCGAGCGCGGCCTCGATGAGCGAGTAATCCAGCTTTTCAAGCGCCGAATAGATCGGCAGCACCATGAAGGGCAGATAGGAATAGACAATACCGATGAAGATCGCCGTCTCGGTGTTGAGGATCGACAGCGGATTATCGATCACGCCGATCGCCAACAGGAACTGGTTCAGCAGTCCCTCGGGCTTCAGGATTCCTATCCAGGCATAGACCCGGATCAGGAACGAGGTCCAGAATGGCAGGATCACCAGCATCAGCAGGATCGGGCGAACGCCCTCCGGCGCGCGCGCCATACCGTAGGCGAGCGGGAAGCCGATCAGCAGAGTCAGGACGGTCGAGATCGCGGCGATGCGCAAGCTCGACAGATAGGCATTGATGTAGAGAGAGTCGGTCGCCAGGAACTCGAAATTCCCGATCGAGAGCTGACTCAGCTTCTGGCGCACCACCTCCCAGCTCTCGCCGAAGGGAAACTGCGGCAGATAGGGCGGCATCGCCAGCGCCGGTTCCGACAGCGAGATGCGGAAGACGATCAGGAACGGCAGCAGGAAAAACACCAGCAGCCACAGATAGGGGATGGCGATGACGAGGCGGCGCGTGATGGCGTTCAGCATGGTCGCCTCACTGCGTCAGAAGGATGCCGGCTTCGGGCGCAAATGAAACCCATATGCGTTCGTCATAGCCGATCGGGTCTTCCACCTCGCGCCTTGCATTGAGCACCGAAGCCTTGATGACGCTGCCGGATGCGAGCCGCACGTTGAAGATGGTCATGTCGCCAAGATAGCCGATGTCCCAGACCTCGCCTTCGACAGCATTGACGCCATCGGGCTTGTTGCGGCTGACCTTGAGCTTCTCGGGCCGGACCGCGAACCAGGCCGTCGCGCCCTTCTCGATTTCGGCATGGCAGTTGGCGCGCAGGGGGAAGCCGTCCTTTCCGGCGATATCGACCTGGCCCCCGGAACAGTTGTCGACAGTGCCCTCGAACATGTTCACGTTGCCGACAAAATCGGCGACGAAGCGCGACGCGGGCGCCTCGTAGACCTCGGCCGGTGTGCCGATCTGCAGGATGCGGCCATGGTCCATGACCGCGATGCGATCGGACATGGTCATGGCCTCCTCCTGATCGTGCGTGACGATCATGAAGGTGAGGCCGAGTTCCTGCTGCAGGTCCATCAGCTCGAACTGGGTTTCCTCGCGCAGCTTCTTGTCGAGCGCGCCGAGCGGCTCGTCGAGCAGCAGCAGTTTCGGACGCTTGGCGATGGCGCGGGCGAGCGCCACGCGCTGACGCTGACCGCCGGACAGCTGGTGCGGCTTGCGCTTGCCGAAGCGTTCCAGTTTCACCAGCTTCAGCATTTCGTCGACGCGCTGGGCTATGGAACCCTTGTCCATGCCTTCCTGACGCAGGCCGAACGCGATGTTGTCGGATACGTTCATATGCGGGAACAGGGCGTAGGACTGGAACATCATATTGACCGGGCGGCGGTGCGGCGGAACGCCTTTCAGGCTCTGTCCGTCGAGATAGATGTCGCCGGCCGTCGGCTCCTCGAACCCGGCGAGCATGCGCAAAAGCGTAGTCTTTCCGCAACCCGATGCGCCGAGCAGCGAGAAAAACTCGCGCTCGAAGACATGAAGGGTGAGGTCGTCGACTGCGGTGAAGTCGCCGAAGCGCTTGGTGACTTTCTCGAAAGCGATATACGGCTTGGACGCCGGGTCATTCCATGGCGTGAAAGAACGCCGAATATTACCGAGTGACTTCATTGTTCCGCCTGCCGGGCCCGAAAAAAGCCGTTGCGTGACTGAAATGAAAAGCCCCGGGCGAGTGCCGCCCGGGGCTGTCAGGTTACTGACCGGTCGTGACCTTGGTCCAGAGCCGGGTCAGGGACCGCTGGGCGCGCTGGTCTTTCGGCGACGTCGTATAGAGGCGGGACACGGTGTCATCGTCCGGATAGATCGCCGGATCGCCGATCACGTCCTCGTTGAGTAGAGGCTTCGACGCCGCGTTGCCGTTGGCGTAGTAGACGTAGTTCGACGCCTTGGCGATGATTTCCGGCTTCATCATGAAGTTCAGGAACTCATGCGCTTCCTCGACGTTCTTGGCGTCGCCCGGAATGGCCATGTTGTCGAACCACATCAAGGCGCCTTCCTTCGGGATGACGTATTCGATATTGACGCCCGCAGCGGCTTCCGCAGCCCGGTCACGGGCCTGCAGGACGTCACCCGACCAGCCGACTGCCAGGCAGATATCGCCGTTGGCCAGCGCGTTGATGTATTCCGACGAATGGAACTTGCGGATCGACGGGCGGATCGTCAGCAGCAGTTCCTCGGCCTTGTCCAAGTCGGCCTGTTCGGTGGAATCCGGGTTGAGGCCGAGATAGTTCAGCGCGGCCGGCACGATTTCGTCCGACGTGTCGAGCATGTAGACGCCGCAATCGGCCAGCTTGCCGATCATTTCGGGATCGAACACGATCTTCCAGGTATCGAGCGGAGTATCGGCTCCGAGGCGTTCCTTCACCTTGTCGACATTCATGCCGATGCCGGTCGTGCCCCACATGTAGTTGATGGCGTGCTCGTTGCCGGGATCGTATTTGGAGAGACGCTCAAGGATCGCCGGATCCATGTTGACGAGATTCGGCAGCTTGGACTTGTCGAGCTTCTGGAAGACGCCGGCCTGGATCTGGCGGGCGAGGAACGTGCCCGTCGGAACGACGACGTCATAGCCGGTCGAGCCGGCGAGCAGTTTGGTCTCGAGGATTTCGTTGGAGTCGAACACGTCGTAGACGACCTTGATCCCGGTCTCCTTGGTGAAGTCCTCGAGGATGGTGTCGTCGATGTAATCCGACCAGTTGTAGACGTTGACGACGCGGTCCTGCGCGCCGGCCGTAACGACCAGCGCCGCAAGCGCCGCGACGGTTGTGGAAAGCAGTTTCGAACGGATCATTTGATACTCCCAGGTGTTCGATACGTGGCGGCGTACGGTCTTGCCCCATACAAGCCTGCCGGAAGACTATTGAGCTTTGCGCGAGTGCACAAGGATTTTCCACCCGCGTAAAGTGCCGAAAAACAAGGCATTAGCGACCTCCGTTTACAGATAGGTGGTTCTTTCGAGCGGCGTGATTTCGGCCCAGAAGGCCAGTATCTCCGCGCGCTTGAGGAGCTTGTAGATTTTCGACAGTTCGGGCCCGAGGGCATGATCGCAGAACTCGCCGGATTGCGCGAGTTGCAGCGCCTCGTCCATGTCGTCGGGAAGCTGCCTGGCGGATTTGCTCTCGTATGCGTTCCCGGTCACCGGCGGCGGTGGCGTCTCCAGCTTTTCCAGCCCGTCCATCATGGCCTGAAGGATCGCGCAAAGCACGATATACGGATTGGCGTCGGCGCCGGCGATCCGGTGCTCGACGCGGCGGTTCTCTCCGGTGGAAGCGGGAATACGCAGCGCGACCGAACGGTTGTTCTCGGCCCAGACAGCGCGTGTCGGCGCGTAGGAGCCCGGTTGGATTCGGCGGAACCCGTTCCAGGAATTGATGAACAGCAACAGCGCTTGCGGCATGGTGCGGATCAGTTCCGCGATCACGCCGCCAAGGTTCTTCTCGCCGTTCTCGCCGGTAAAGACGTTCCTGCCGTTCTCGTCGAGCATGGAGGCATGAACATGCATTCCGTTGCCGGCATATTCGATGAACGGCTTGGCCATGAACGTCGCCTGAAGCTTGTGCTTGCGGGCGCAGCCGAACACGATGCGGCGCAGCATGATGACGTCGTCGGCGGCGCGCAGCGGATCGCAGCGATGCTTCAGGTTGACCTCGAACTGGCCGGGCGCCGCTTCCTTGATGATCGTGTCGATGGGAATGTTCTGGGCTTCGGCGGCGATGCGGATGTCATTGAACAGCACGTCGTATTCGTCGAGATCGTCGAGACCGTACATGCGCTGGCGGTCCGGGCCGGAGGTCGCGCCGACCGGCGCAGGCATGCCGTCATCCCAGTCGGTGCCCGGCTCGAGCAGATAGAATTCCAGCTCGAAGGCGACGACCGGATAGAAGCCGCGCTTGGCAAGCGCCTTGGTGATACGGGACAAGGCGTTGCGGCAGTCGAAGCGCAGCAACTCGCCTTCCGGAGTATAGCCGCGCAACAGGACCTGCGCGGTCGGGCGGTTGGCCCAGGGGACCCGGCTCAGGGTGCCGGGCACGGCGCGGAAATAGCCATCGCGATCGCCCGTTTCGATATGCAGTCCGGTTTCGGTGACTTCCCGGCCCCAGATGTCGAGGCCATGGATCGACATCGGGAAATTGACGCCTTCGAGGAAGGCTTTCTTCAGACTATCGGCGGGCGCCCATTTGCCCCGCATCACGCCATTTGGATCGACGAGGAGGAATTCCACGGCCTGCAATTCGGGATTCGCGGCCATGAAGGCTTCGTATTCTTCGATTGTCGGGGTCAGGTCGAAAGAGGCGAGTTCAGCGGGTTTCTTGGATGGCAATTTCACACCGGTTACTGTTGACGATCCGATCAAATTGCCGCGCGCCCTCTCGCGTTGTCAACTCGCCCGGCCGCCCGAGCATCAATGCGGCGTCAGGCAGTGCCGGGCCCGGTACCCTGACCGGGTTGGTCCAAACATCCCGCGTCATCGGCCAGGCCGCGAACACCGGACGGCGCAATCCGGCACCAGGACACATCAAATACGCGCGGGGGCGCCATGAGCATTACGTTGGGTTATATCGATGCGAAAACGCTGAAGGATCTTACCCGGCTTCCGCCGTGGCGCACCGCGTCGGCGGTCCTTGCCGGCGGCACGCACGGCCTCGGCGCCCGCATACACGAATTCGTCGACCACCCGGTCTCGCCTATGCCCGGCGGGCGCGCATCACGCATGGATACACGACCGGACTGCTGCGCGAGGTCCGGCTCGACGGCCGGAGAGGCAAAACGCCGCAGACGGCGGCTCCCGCCGCATCAGACGCCCCAGACGACCGGCCAGCGCAAATGGCGCCCGGATCCACCGGGGCACCGGTTCGGCGTGGATATCGTAATAGAGATCTTCCTCTTTCGCGGTCATTTCCCGCCTTTGGCGCGGGGCGAAAACCGGAATCGGAAACGCATAGGTCATTTTGGCCTCCAGGCTTTTCATGTTTCAGGAATGAATTATTATTGCGCCCGAACGCCAATCCAAACGGCGCAGAATGCAATCGGCTTTTCAGAAATGAAAAACGTGAACTGGGACGATCTGCAGGTGTTCGCTCATGTCGCGCGGGCGGGCGGCCTGTCCGGGGCGACCGAGGCGCTTTCGATGAGCGCGCCCACCGTGGGCCGGCGGATGCTGGCGCTGGAGCAGGCGACCGGCAAGTCGCTCTTCGTACGCTCGCGCGCCGGCTACGCCCTGACCGACGACGGCCGGTCCTTGCTGCGCAAGGTGCAGGCAATGGAAGCGAGCGCGAGGCCGATCGAGGAATGGCTCGCCGTCGGCGGCGAGCGTCCGGCGGTGCGGATTTCGGCGGGGACGTGGACAGCCAGCTTCATCGCCGACAACATTTCGCGGCTCTGGACCCCGAACGATCCGTTCCGCATCTGCTTCAAGACGACCGAGGCGCGGCTGGATATCGCTCACCGCGAGATCGAGATCGGTATCCGCAACCTGCCCGCAGAGGGCGGCAATCTCGCCTCGCGGCGAACCGTCGAGATCGCCTTCGCGCCCTATGTGGCGCGCAACCATCCCGACCAGAAAGGCGCCGAATGGGTGTCGCTCGGATCGGACGAGGCGATCACGCGCTCGGCGCGGTGGCTGCTGGCACAGGACGGCGTCTCCGTCTGCGCCTGGGCCAACACGCCCTACACGCTGCGCGACCTCGTAAGGGCCGGCGCCGGCAAGGGCGTCATGCCGTGCTTTGCGGGCGACCGCGATCCGCAACTGGTGCGTGCCGGTCCGCTGATCACCGATCTGACGGAGTGGCAATACCTTGTCATGCACAATGACGACCGGCACCGTCCGGAAGTGCGGAAGGCAATCGACCGGCTCAACGCGCTGTTCCGCGATCATGCGGCTCTGTGCCGGGGGGACCGTCCGATCGGCGCGTCGGAGACCGACGGCTCCTAGACTCGTTCGTCGGAAACGGTGAACGAGTCCAAGTACCTGGTTTGTCGCGTTTCCGGACGGCAAACCGGTTTCCACTTCGCCCGGAAACGCACTAGCCGAAATCGAAGGCGCTCAGCCCCGTCACCATCTCGTCCAGGCCGAGCGGCTTGGTGATCGGCGGTTCGGCACGGGCAAGGCAGCCCGCGCGCTCGCAGACACGACAGGCCGGTCCGACCGGCATCACGACCGGTTCGTCCTTCGCGCCGGCCAGCGCGGTCGAATAGATCACCTGATCGCGGTGCGCGAGATCGCATCCGAGCAGCAGCGCAGTGCGCCGGGGCTGTTCATGGAAAGCGCCCTGCGGCCCCTCGAGCGTGCGCGCGAACACCAGGAACTGCGCGCCGTCCGGCATCTCGACGGCGGCGACCGAAATGTGCCCCGGCTGCGAGAACACCGAATGGATCGGCAATTTGGGGCAACCGCCGCCGAAGCGCGCCTGCGGATAACCGGCGGCGCCGGCGCGACGGAAGCGGTTGCCGGCATGATCGACCTCCAGCATGAAGAACGGCACCCCCAAGGCGCCGGGCCGCTGGAGCATGGTCAGCCGGTTGGCCGCCTGCTCGTAGGAAACATTGAAGCGCGAGCGCAGCACGTCGACGTCGTAGCGGGTGCGCTCGCAGGCCGCGAGGAACGGCTGGTACGGCATCATGAGCGCATGGGCCGCGTAACGCGCCAGTTCGAAGCGGGCGATGCGGCGCGCCTCGTCGCTCGACAGTTTGAGGGCCGCGATCTCGGCGTCGATGACGACGCGCATGCGCAGCAGCGCGGCTTCCATCGCCACCTCTCGCAACTGGTCGTGCGAGGACAGACGTTCGGAAACGAAGAGGCGATTGGAATGGCGGTCGTAGCGACGACGCCATTGCGGCATGGTCGCGACCGGCAGAACCTTGACCGCGATGCCATGCTCGGTTCGCAACCAGTTCTTCAGTGCGCCGAGAAGATCGTCGCCCGGCGCGAGCAGTTTCACAAAAGCCTCGGCCTCTTCCTCGATACCGGCGTGATGGTTCGGCCGCTTCTCGAAAGCCTCGCGCGCCTCGTCGACGGGAAGCCGCGCCGCCGACAGCCGCGTCTCGTGGCCCTCGCGCGCCAGAAGGTCGGACAGATCGGTCAGCCGGTCCTGGCCCTCGCGATAGGCGCGGTAGAGCTTCAACATCGCGGTCGCGACGTTCGGCGCGGCATCGGAGACCTCGATCAGTTCCTGGTCACCCGGCAACTCGCCGACGAGCAACGGGTCGGCGAACATCTCCTTCAATTGCGGCAGCAGCGAATCCCCGCCAGCCTGCAGTTCCTCCAGGTCGATCTTGTAGACGGAGGCGAGCTTGAGCAGCAGTTGCACGGTCAGCGGCCGCTGGTTGCGCTCGATCAGGTTCAGGTAGGACGGCGAGATGCCGAGAGCGGCCGCCATGGCGGTCTGGGTCAGCCCCGCCGCATTACGGATGCGGCGCACGCGCGGCCCGGCGAAAATCTTCTGCTCGCTCATCGTCTTGTCGTAATCTTAACAGCAGGCGATCAGTTTCGCCGTCGAGCATCATTTTACAGTTTTTACAAATTCACAAGCCGCGATTGTCGCCAGCATGACAAGCGGACCCGAATTCTCGGACCAGTTTTCAGGTTTCGCGTGTGTTTCCCGCAATGCAATGTCAAGTTGGTCACAACGAAACCGCGCACCGAAGCCCGGTGGCGAAGTTTCCGCGAATGTGCGGGCGAGGCGTTCGGACCGAAGGTGACAGGAGTTTACAAGGCAACGCCCGGCCCATGCCTCGATCGCACCGGAGAAACAGGGCCGGGGACCGGTTTAAACCGGCCGCCGACTAGTCTATGTAAGCAATAAAGGCGGCCTGCCGCCAGAAGAACCAAACCGACCGGAGACCATGATGACCGCGCACGAGAGACCCAGGACCCACGTCAAGGAACGGGCAGAGGAACAGTCCTCGTCCATGAACACCGACCAGCAGGCGGCGATCCGCATGCTCGCAAACGACCTGCACCGGCTCAACCAGTCGGTGATGCGCGCGGTCGAGGCCGGCGTCTCGGTGGAACTGATCCGCTCGGCGCGCCACCATGGCGGCGACGGCACCTGGGGCGACCTGCTGATCCCGGTGATCGTCACCAAGGGCGACTGACCCAGCGGCACTCCGCAACCTGAAGGCGAGTCCGGGCCCTTTCCGCCGAAGCGGGAAGGGCCTTTGGATTCACAGGCGGCAGGCGCGATGCCGCGAATTTAAACAAAATTGCGCGGTTCGCGAAAACGTGAAGACTACCATTTCCGCGCGAAAAGCGTGGACGGCCCGCTTTGGACTTCCAAAAGGCCGGGCATTCGCTACAATCCCCCCATATGAGGGGATTGGGCAGATAATGCTCGCTCAAAAATCGACAGCCGGCATCGGCGCCCAAGCAAAAACAATCCACCAAAAGTGGCTTTCGATGGCAGAGAAGAACGACTTGCTGAAAGTCGCCTATGAAATCATAGACACGACCGGGGACGTGCAGGCGGTCGTGGACAGGATCCGCGACCTTTACGGGCTGCATCACATTGTCTTTCACCTCGGCCAGACCAAGGTGGACGCGCTCGACCGTCCCTATGTGAAGACCACCTATCCGGACAGCTGGATCTCGCGCTATCTCCTGAAGGGCTATGTCAATGTCGATCCGGTGGCGCGCGAAGGCTTCCTGCGCATGCTGCCGTTCGAGTGGCACGAACTGGAAATCGACGAGTCGGCGATCGAGATGATGATGGACGCCGCCCAGCACGACATCGGCGAAAGCGGCTACTCGATCCCGATCATCGACCGGGCGTCGCGGCGGTCGCTGGTCTCGGTCACCTCGAAACTGACCGGCCAGGCCTGGTCGGACTATCTGGCCGCCTATTCGGCCGACCTGCAGGAAATCGCCCACCGCATCCACCGCAAGGCGCTGGCGGAGATCCACGGCGAGACCGACCCGATGCCGCCGCTGGGACCGCGCGAGGTCGAGTGCCTGATGTGGACGGCGCGCGGCAAGGACTACCTGGCGATCGCCGAGATCCTCGGCCTGTCCGGCCACACGGTGCGCGGCTACCTGAAAAGCGCCCGCTTCAAGCTGGAATGCGCGACGCTGCCGCAGGCCGTCGCCAAGGCGGTTTCGCTGAAGATCATCTCCAGCTGACAGGCGCGGCGGCCGGGAAGCTTCCCCCGCCCCCGACGTCATCCCCCCAAATGGGCCGGCCCATCTGGCGGAATTGCGGGATACCCCCCGGATTTTCATAGTCGTGGCCACCAAACAAGCACGGGGCCATCGCAATGTTCTTTCTCGTACAAGCGACCGACTACAATCGTCATCGCCGTCTGCTCGACCAGATGTTCCGCCTGCGCAAACGCGTCTTCTCCGACGAGCTCGGCTGGAGCGTGCCGGTGATCGGCGACATGGAGCGCGACGGCTATGACGACCTGAGCCCGGCATACCTCTTGTGGACCGACGAGGACCGCACGACGCTCTACGGTTCGCTGCGGCTCCTGCCGACGACCGGACCGACGCTGCTCAACGACGTCTTCCGCGCCACCTATCCCAACGACGTCGACCTCTGCCATCCGGTGATCTGGGAAGGCACGCGGATGTGCATCGACGCCGAGGAAATCGCCCTGTCGATGCCGGAGGTTTGCGCGCAGGACGCGATGGCGATGATGCTGCTGGCGCTCGGCGAATGCGCGCTGGAGCACGGCATCCAGACTCTGGTCTCCAATTACGAGCCGCACATGAAGCGCATCTACAACCGCGCCGGCGCGCCCTTGACCGAGATCGGCAAGGCCGACGGCTACGGCCGGCGCCCGGTGTGCTGCGGCCTGTTCGAGGTCAGCCGCGCGACCATCGAGGGGATGCGCGAAAAGACCGGCATCGCCCGCCTCTACACGAGGAACGGCGCCAGGCGCCCCTTCCGTCCAGGCCGCAACAGCGCCTGGATGTTCGGCTCGGCGGCATTGGCCGGCGCGGCCCTGACAGGTGCGGCATGACGGTCGCGGTCACCCCCATGTCGACTCCCCTCTCCATGCGCGACATCGCCAAGAACTGGCAGGTCACCCGGCCCGGCCGCGAGGCGCTGACCGGCCAGATCGAAACGCTGTGCCACGAATATGGCGGCGACGGCGCGATCCTGTTCCGGATCCGCCCCGCCGAGGCCGGCCCCGAGATCCGGCCGATGGGATCGTTCGGCATCGACCCGGTGCTGGCCGACGCGGTGGTCGAACGCGCCGCCAAGGCGATCGCCCGCAAGGGCCTGCCGGAAACGCTGCCGCTGATGATCCCGGCCTGGCGGATCGGCGGATCGGCCGCCTATATCTACGCGCTGCCCGGCTGCCCGCGGCCGCAGGGCCAGTTCGTCGTCGCCTGCCTCTCGCTGGAGCAGAAGCAGTTTGCGGCGATCGCCGAACTGTACCTGGCGGCGCGCTGCATCATGGACGGGCTCGACACGCTGCCCGGCGCCATCGACGAAAGCCATCCGCGCATCTCGACGCGCGAGCATTCGTGCCTGGCATGGACGGCGGAGGGCAAGACGTCCGAGGAGATCGGCATCATCCTCGACCTGTCGCCGCACACGGTGAACCATTATCTCGGCTCGGCGGCGCGCAAGCTCGGCGCATCGAACCGGATGCACGCGGTCGCCAAGGCGATGCGGCTGGGCCTGATCGAACGGCCGGTGTGAGGCGCCTTTCTCCCCCCTTGCGGGGGAGATGTCACGAAGTGACA
>JBAQHA010000677.1:0-4644 GCA_049288075.1 Oricola sp. | reverse complement strand
GCCCCGGTTGCTCTGTTCCACGACCATGGGAACGAGGTTCATTGCTGTGTCGATCAGGTTGCCCATGTGTCACCTTTCGGGAATTTCTGTCTGGGAACGCGCAAAGGCCTCTGCGCGCGGGGAATCGGCTATTTCTCGCCCATAGATAGGGCGCACCTGTGTGTCTTCGCAAGACGCGCCCGCTCGTAAACCTTAATGCGTTGAATCTGTGCAAAGCGGGAAAATGCCGAGCTGACCGCTCGAAGCCGGCAAAGTCCTGTTTCGGCGAACAAATGAACGTTCGACGCAAAGAGGACCGGACAACCGGTATAAACTCGGAAGAGTTCTTCGGCGGCGATTTATGGCTCGTGCGCACGGTTTGCGCGGGCGACAGGCATGAGGCAAACTGAAGACTTCGCTCTGTTGAAAAGAACTGGCGTCGCAGGCAGCCATGCGTTTCAGCCTTCTTGCATCATTGGGATACTTCGCCGGCGGGCTTTGGACAGTCTGGGGCGGGCGAAAGCGAATCGAAGCAAAGCAGCTCCGCAACCTGCGGCGTCTCGTGGAAAAGGCGCGCCGTGACTCCCCGTTATTTCGTCGGCTTTACGCGGATGTGCGACCGTCGAGCGAGGTCGAACTGCCCGACCTGCCGGTGACCCGCAAACCCGATCTCATGGCCGAGTTCGACGACTGGCTGACGATCCGTTCTCTTCCCCTCGAAAGGGCCCGCGAACATCTCCGCGATATCCGCAAGGTTGGCGTGCCGCTCGACGATGTCGCCGTTTTCCAGACCTCCGGGACATCGGGCGACCCGGCGGTCATCGTGCTGCCCTCATCGTTTGTGGAATATTACTTCGGGATCATGATGGCGCGCTTCGAACGGTACCATTGGAGGCTCATCCGCGAAGTCCGCAAGCTCGGCGTCAGGGTAACGATCACCGGCGGGAATGGTCACTTCGCCGGAAACGGGTTCAACAAGTTGGTGCACCGGCTGAAACCGGCACTGGCGCGGGGGTTGGGTTTGAACTTCGTCGAGGCCGAGCAGCCGATCGATCGGCTCGTTGAAAAACTGAATGCGATCCCGAACGTCGCCTGGATCGTGACCTATCCCAGCATGCTAACCATACTCGCCAAGGAAAAGGAGGCCGGGCGGTTGCGGATTGCGCCTGCGCTCTTCAGTCTCGGGGGCGAGACGCTCACGAATGATCTTCGCGAGCGGGTCGGTCGGGCCTTTCCCTCTCTGAAATTCGGCATTGCCGATTATTATGGATGCACCGAGTGCCTGGCGCTTTCGTTCGAGTGCAGCCACGGGCGGAAGCATTTGAACGAGGACTGGGTTATCCTCGAAGCGGTCGACGAGGCGATGCGGCCCGTTCCCGACGGCACGCTGTCGTCGAGCGTGTTGCTGACGGTGCTTGCCAACGACGTTCAGCCCTTCATCCGGAATGACCTCGGCGACTGCGTTCGTTTCTACACGGACCCCTGCCCCTGCGGGTCGCCGTTCCGCAGTTTTCAGGTGGAAGGGCGCGAGGCGACGCTCGTTCGCGTGGGCGAGGTGACGCTGTCGCCGCTCGTCTTCGATCTGGAGCACGAGCACGCCCGGCGCGTCCAGCTGGTCCAGACCGGCGAGAGGGATTTCGAGGTGCGCGTGGAAATGGCCGATGAGGCACCGGCAGGGGGTGTCTTTCAAGACGTCATCGAGTCGGTGAAACGCGTGTTCCACGATAACGGCCTGGAGCGCGTTACGGTGCGGGACAGCCAGGCATCGCCCGAATTCACCGCGAGTGGCAAGTTCCATGAAGTCCTGCCTTTGCGAGGCGCCGCCGCAAGTAACTCGACGTGAGCCGGCATTCGCCGATTGGCGTCCGGTTGAGCAGGGGAGCGCCTCGGGATATTCAACCCTCGCCTACCCCTCCGCCCGCATCCATTTGCGCAACGCCGCGAAATCTCGCGATTCGACGAATTGCGCCACCCGGCGGCCGACGGCGGCGCCGAATTTGTAGCCGTGGCCCGAGCAGGCCGACACGACGAGGCAATTGCCCTCCTCGCGCACGAAAAAGCGCTCATCGGCGGTGAATGTGTAGGCGCAGGTGACGACGCCGGTGACGCCGTATTGTTCGATGTCGCGCATCGGCGGCGCGAAGAGATCGCGTATGGCCTCGCCCTCGCCCGCTGCCGGCTCGCGATGCGCGTCGGCGTCGGCGCTTGCGAACTTGTGCAAACCCGAACCGAATTTCAGGCCGCCTTCGCCGGACGGCGGCAGAATGTAGCCGTCGGTCTTCCCGCCGACATCGAGGACGACGGGGGCGTCGGCCCAGGCTTGCCTCAGATGCGCCGGCGGATCGAGATAGACGACGGCGGTCCGGTAGGTCGAAAGTTCGGAGGCGAGATCGGGAAAGAGCCTGGTCACCCACGAGCCGGCGGTGACCACCACGTAGTCGGCCTCGATCGTGCGCCCGTCTTCCGCGGTCACCGTCGCCCGTTCCGGATCGACCGCCGTCACCTTCATCATCTGGCGCAGCAGGACGCCCTTTTCCTGCAGCCAGCCGGCCATGCCAAAGGCGATGCGGCGGCAATGCAGCGCGCCGCCCTCCGGCGAAAAGAAGGCGAAGCGGAACGTGTCCGGGTCGAGGAAGGGCCAGCGCCCGGCCGCCGCGCCGGGTTCCAGCACCTCGCAGGGCCAGCCGCCCTCGCGCAGGCCCGCGAGATAATCGTCGGCCTCGTCGCCCGGCTCCCGGCTGACGGCCATGAAGCCGCGCGGATCGAGATGGCTGGCGCCGAGATCGGCCCATAATTCGTCCCAGGCCTCATAGGCCTCGGTTATAGCGGCGCCGTAGCCTGAGCCGGAACCATAGGCGCGACGGATGATGCGGTGATGGTCGCCCGAGGCAGCAAGCGGATTGGGTACCGGCCCCTGCTCGAACAGCATGACCTGATGGCCCTGCTTCGATAGCGCCCAGGCTGTGGACAGGCCGGCAATGCCGGCGCCGACGACGGAAATTCTCATGGACTGTTCCTTGCTTGCCCCGGAGCTAAAGGCGGATCACATATTCCTTGCGGGTGGTCTCGATCACCTCCCAGGTGCCCGTGAAGCCGGGGCGCAGGATGAACGAGTCCCCTGCCCTGACCGTCACCGCCTCGCCGCCATCCTCGGCGATGACCGAGACGCCGGAAAGGATGTGACAGAACTCCCATTCGTCGTAGGATATGCGCCACTTGCCCGGAGTCGCCTGCCAGATGCCGCAATAAAGCCCGTCGCGCTCTTCCGCGTTCCAGGTGGTGAAGACGGGATCGCCGGACAGCAGCTTTTCCGGCGCCGGCCGGTCGGTTTCGGCGATCGCGGGATCGGGCGTGACGGGCAGGAAATTTTTCGCGGTCATAGCGGCCTCTTTTGGGAAACGGACGGCTCCATACGCCACATGCGGATCGACAAGGCAATCTCCGGCTCGATGGCCATGAACGAGGAGACGTGGGCGCGCCACGCCAACCCGTTGAGCGTCTATACGCGCATTCCGCTTCTGGCCCTGTTCGCGCTGGCGATCTGGAGCCGGACATGGATCGGCTGGTGGGCGCTCTTGCCGGTCGCCCTCGTCGCTGCCTGGACATTCTACAACCCGCGCGCCTTCAAGCCGCCGGCATCGACGGACAATTGGGCGTCCAAGGTGACCTTGGGAGAGCGGATGTGGCTCGCCCGCACGACATCGCCCGTTCCGGCGCATCATGCGCGCTGGGCGCTCGGGCTCTCGATTGCGAGCGGCATGTCGCTTGTCCCGACAATCTACGGCCTGATCGCGCTGGAACCCTTCGCCGCCGTGCTCGGGACGGTTCTCGCCTCGGCGTTCAAGATCTGGTTCTGCGACCGGATGGTCTGGCTCTACGAGGACATGAAGGGAGCGAGCGCGGCGTAGTCGCTCGGGCGCGTCGCCCTAGCGCAGGCGCATCCCGTCCAGGAAGACGTCGACAAGACGGATGACCTTGTCCTGCCAGCCGGGCTGCTGGCGCGTGTAGCACATGCCGACGATCGCGCGCATGAGGTCTTCCGCCGCGACGTCGTCGCGGATCTCGCCGGCGGCAGCGGCCGCCGCCATCAGCTTGCCGATCGAGCGGGTCAACTGTTCGTAGGAATAGGCGAAGAGTTCGGTCGAGCTGCCCTCCGCCGGCGCGAGCGCCGTCAGCATGCCCTTCTTGGTGGCGACCATGCCGATATTCGCGTGTGCCCAGAGGCGCAGGGCCTCGAAGGGCGGCTTCTCGGCGGCAAGCGTCTCGGCGAGAGCGACCAGCTGGTCGACCTCGCGCCGATAGACGGCCTGGAACAGCGCCTCGCGGGTCGGGAAATGGCGGTAAAGCGTGCCGATGCCGACGCCCGCGGTGCGCGCCACGGCTTCCATGCTCGCATCGGGGCCGCCGGCGCTGAAGACGTCGCGCGCCGCGGCGAGCAGGCGGTCCCGGTTCCTCACGGAATCCGCGCGCGGTTTCCGGCTGGCCTTTTCGGTATCGTGCTCCACTTTTCCAGTCATATCGTTTTCGCTTGCCATTTTTCGCTTGCAAAACGGAGGCACCCTCCGTATAACACAGTTGGGCGGCTGATGCCGCTGCTTTCCAACAATGACCGGCGCCCCGCCCTGCGAAAGGGCCGCCGTTTCCGTCGCATAGCCGACCCCCTGC
>JBAQHA010000676.1:0-6761 GCA_049288075.1 Oricola sp. | reverse complement strand
GGCCGGAACTGCCAGTGATTGTCATGAGCGCGCAGAATACCTTCATGACGGCGATCCGCGCGTCGGAGAAGGGCGCCTACGAATATCTGCCGAAGCCGTTCGACCTCATCGAACTGACGAGCATCGTCGGGCGCGCGCTGGCGGAGTCGCGGCGCAAGACCGACGACGGCGCGGCGCCGGCGGCTCCGAAGGAAAGCGACGGCATGCCGCTCGTCGGCCGCTCGGCCGCCATGCAGGACATCTATCGCGTGCTCGCGCGCATGATGCAGTCGGATCTCACCGTCATGATCAACGGCGAGTCCGGCACCGGCAAGGAACTGGTCGCCCGCGCGCTGCATGAATACGGCAGGCGCAAGAACGGCCCGTTCGTCGCCATCAACATGGCGGCGATCCCTCGCGACCTGATCGAGTCGGAATTGTTCGGTCACGAGAAGGGCGCCTTCACCGGCGCGCAGGCGCGTTCCAGCGGGCGATTCGAGCAGGCGGAGAACGGAACCCTCTTCCTCGACGAAATCGGCGACATGCCGATGGACGCCCAGACGCGGCTTCTGCGCGTGCTGCAGCAGGGGGAGTACATGACCGTCGGCGGGCGCACGCCGATCAAGACGAATGTCCGGATTGTCGCCGCGACCAACAAGGATCTGAGGGCGCTGATCAACCAGGGCCTGTTCCGCGAGGATCTCTATTACCGTCTCAACGTCGTGCCGCTGCGCATGCCGCCGCTGCGCGAACGGCTTGAAGATATCGGCGACCTGGTGACGCACTTTCTGACAAAGGTGCAGAGCGAAGGTCTGGAGGCGAAGCGGATACTGCCCGACGCGCTGCAATTGATGACGCGCTATCACTGGCCCGGCAACGTGCGCGAACTCGAAAACCTGATCCGCCGCCTCAGCGCGCTCTACCCCCAGGAAGAGATCACGCCGGAAATAGTGGCCGCCGAGCTCGATGCGGGCGAGGGGAGCGAACATGCCGCCGCCGGGCTTCTCACCGGGGACGTGACGATCGCCCAGGCGGTCGAGCACACGATGCAGGATTATTTCCGGTCGTTCGGGGAAGGTCTGCCGCCGCCCGGTCTCTATCAACGGGTTCTGGCCGAACTCGAGCAACCGCTGATCCTTGCGACGCTCGCGGCGACGCGCGGCAACCAGATCCGCGCGGCGGAGGTCCTCGGCCTGAATCGCAATACGTTGCGCAAGAAGATCAAGGAACACGGATTGAGCGTCTTTCGCGGCAGTGCATAATCGTACTGCCGCGCCTTCACTTGTTGCGAAATCGCCACAATCTGTTGCATGTTGGTGACTCCGGCACAACGGAACACAGCGGATTCGGGCATGTTATTGATGCGCAGCGCCAAAGACGTAACCGACCTTGGCATTCAGGATCGAAGAAGCGCCCGCAGATCGCAAATTCGCGGGATTGCGATCATTCTGTGCGCGCTCGTGACGGCCGGCATCTCGTTCGCCGTGCTGATCGGCCTCACGCCGGTCCAGCCGAACAACAATGTGACGCTGTCCGCGATCGTCATCAACGGCATCTTCGTTGCCGCATTGTTGTGGTTGATCGGCGCCGAGCTGCGCCGCATCTATCTTGCCCGCAAGGAAGGGAAGGCGGCATCGCGCCTGCACGTGCGCATCATCAGCCTGTTCTCGCTGATCGCGGCCGTTCCGGCCATCGCAATCGCTGTCGTCGCAAGCATCACCCTGGACCTCGGCCTTGATCGCTGGTTCGAGATCCGGACAAAGACCATCGTAGAGTCGTCGCTCCAGATCGCTGAATCCTACATCAACGAGAACGCGATCAATCTGCGTGACGCGACGATCAACATGGCCTTCGCGGTCGACAACCAGCGCCGGCTTTTCAGCCTGGACCGGGAGGGCTTCAAGCAGTTCCTGACGCAACAGGCGCGCGGGCGCGGCATGCTTGGGGCTTTCGTGATCCGCCCCGACGGGACCGTGCTCCAGAGCGCCGACATCGAAGTCGAACGGCCGCTGCCCCATCCGCCTCCCGACGCGCTCGAAGCGGCCCAGGACGGCGGCCCCGTGGTCATTCCGCCTGGCGTGACCAACCTCGTTGGCGCCGTCATCAAGCTGCGCGAAATCCCGGACGCGATGATCTACACGATCAGGACTGTCGACGCTAAGGTGCTCGACGCCGTGACCTTGATGAAACAGAACCGGGAGGAATATCTCGGGCTCGAGGCCAACCGCACCAATGTACAGCTCGCCTTCGCGATCCTCTATTTCGGCCTGACGCTGATCATGCTGCTGTCCGCAATCTGGACCGGAATCGCGGTCGCCAACCGGATCGTGCGTCCGATCCGGCAGTTGATTGGCGCCGCCGAGGAGGTATCCGGCGGCAACCTCGATGTGCGGGTGCCGGTTCGCGCGTCCGACGGCGACGTCGGCTATCTCGGCGAAACCTTCAACAGCATGCTCGGCCAGTTGAAGGGGCAGCGCGACGAGATTCTGCGCGCGACCGACGTGATCGATCAGCGCCGCCGCTTCTCCGAGGCGGTCCTTTCCGGTGTCTCGGCTGGCGTCATCGGGATCGATGACGAGGGCGACATCACGGTCGCCAACCGGTCGGCCGCGCATATTCTCGGCGCGGGTGAAACGATTGCCGAAGGAACGAAGCTGACCGACATTTCGCGGTCGGTCGCCGATGCGCTCGACGAGGTGCGCATGAGCGGGCGCCAGGAAGCGCGCAAGCAGGTGACCTTCCTCGACCGGACCGGCCGTGAGCGCGTGCTCAACATCCAGATCACAATGGATCGCGAAATAGGCCTTGGCGAAGGCGGGAGCGAAGGCGACGAGGAAGACGAAGCCCTGCTTCGCCATACGCATGTCATCACGATCGACGACATATCGGATCTCGTCGAAGCCCAGCGTTCGACTGCCTGGGCCGATGTCGCGCGCCGCATTGCCCATGAAATCAAGAATCCGCTGACGCCGATCCAGCTGTCGGCGGAACGGCTCAAGCGCCGCTACGGGAAGGTTGTCGGGGACGACAGGCAAGTGTTCGACCAGTGCACAGACACGATCATCCGGCAGGTCGGCGACATCGGCCGAATGGTGGACGAATTCTCCTCCTTTGCCCGCATGCCGAAGCCGGTAATGGAGAAGAAGGACCTGCGCGAAACGCTGCGCGAAGCGACGTTCCTCGTCGAGGTCAGCCGCAGCGACATCACCTTCGAGCGCGATTTCGACGGAGAAGTGCTCGTCTGCGATTTCGATGACCGGCTGGTCGGGCAGGCAATCGGGAACGTTATCAAGAATGCGTCGGAAGCGGTCGAGGCATACCAGGCCGCGAACTCTGCCGAAGAACGTACGGAAGGGCATATCCTCGTTCGGGCCTATCGCAGCGGGCCGCATGAAATCGCTGTCGATGTCATCGACAACGGCAAGGGTCTGCCGATGCAGAACCGTGCGAAGCTGCTCGAACCGTACATGACGACCCGCGAGAAGGGGACAGGTCTCGGTCTCGCCATCGTCAAGAAGATCATGGAAGACCATAGCGGCAGGCTGGAACTGCACGACGCTCCGGCCGAGTTCCACGGCGGACGCGGCGCCTTGGTCCGGCTGGTGTTTCCGGCTTCGCGCGAGACGGCGGACGCCGCCGACGCGCCAGAGGCAGCCGACAGCCAGCCCATAGCTGAGAGGACATCATGAAAGCGGACATACTGATCGTCGATGATGAACAGGACATTCGGGACATCGTCGCCGGCATTCTGGAAGACGAGGGATACGAGGCTCGCACCGCCCACGACAGCGACAGCGCACTAGCGGCCATCGCCGATCGCGCGCCGCGGCTGGTTTTCCTCGACATCTGGTTGCAGGGAAGCAAGCTGGACGGGCTGGCGCTGCTGGACGAGATCCAGACAATGCATCCGGGCATGCCGGTGGTGATGATATCGGGACACGGCAACATCGAGACAGCCGTCTCCGCCATCAAGCGCGGCGCCTACGACTATATCGAGAAGCCCTTCAAGGCCGACCGGTTGGTGCTGATCGCCGAGCGGGCGCTGGAAACCTCTTCGCTCAAGATGCAGGTGAAGGACCTGAAGCGGCGTTCCAGCGAGTCGAGCGAACTGATCGGCAACTCCGCCGCGATCAACAGCCTGCGCCAGACGATAGCGCGTGTCGCGCCGACCAACAGCCGCATCCTGATCACCGGTCCGTCCGGGTCGGGCAAAGAACTGGTCGCGCGCGCGATCCATGCGCTGTCGGCGCGCGCTTCGGGACCATTCGTCGCGATCAACGCCGCGGCGATCACGCCGAGCCGCATGGAGACCGAATTGTTCGGCACGGAGCCAAACGGCGGCGAACGAAAGGTCGGCGCGCTGGAGCAAGCGCATGGCGGCATCCTGTATCTCGACGAAGTCGCAGATATGCCGCTCGAGACCCAGACGAAGATCCTGCGCGTACTCGTTGACCAGGAATTCGAGCGGGTAGGCGGCGTGCGTCGCGTGAAGGTCGATGTGCGGGTCATTTCCTCCACCGCATTCAATCTCGAGGAACTGATCGAGGCCAAGCGCTTCCGGCGCGATCTCATGAACCGCCTTGCGGTCGTGCCCATCGAGGTTCCGCCGCTGGCCGACCGGCGCGAAGACATTCCCGTTCTTGTCCAGACTTTCACGCGGCAGATCAGCGAAAACACCGGTATCCGACCGAAATTCATTGGCGACGACGCGATGGCGGTGTTGCAGACGCATGACTGGCCGGGCAATATTCGCCAGTTGCGCAACAATATCGAGCGCCTGATGATCCTCACACGCGACGAACCGGAGGACAAGGTCATCGGTGTCGACATGCTGCCGACCGAAATCGGCGAGAACCTGCCGCGCGCGCCCACTGCCGACGATGCGCACATCATGGCCCTGCCATTGCGCGAAGCGCGCGAGCGATTCGAACGCGATTATCTGCTGGCGCAAATCTCCCGCTTCGGCGGAAACATCTCGCGCACCGCGGAATTCGTTGGTATGGAGCGATCCGCTTTGCACCGCAAGCTGAAGTCGCTCGGCGTCTAGGCAGAGCAACCGGACGGGGATCACATGCGGGTAATCATTTGCGGCGCCGGCCAGGTCGGCTACGGCATCGCCGAAAGGCTTGCCGCCGAGGGCAACGACGTGTCGGTCATCGACACGTCGGCAGCGCTCGTGCAGCGCATTCGCGATACGCTCGACGTGCGCGGCATTGTCGGCCATGGCAGTCATCCGGATGTTCTGGCGGCGGCAGGCGCCGACCAGGCCGACATGATCATCGCCGTGACGCTACACGACGAAGTCAACATGACCGCCTGCCAGGTCGCGCATTCACTGTTCGACGTCCCGACAAAGATCGCCCGCATCCGGTCGCAAAGTTACCTGCAGGCGCATTACAACAATCTGTTCGCGCGCGAACACCTGCCGATCGACGTGATCATCTCGCCGGAGCGCGAGGTGGGGGATGTCGTGCTGCGCCGTATCGCGTCGCCGGGCGCCACCGACATCGTTCAATTCGCCGAAGGCCACGTCACGATGATGGCGATCGAGTGCCGCGACGATTGCCCGGTGATCAACACGCCGCTCTCCCAGCTCACCGAGCTTTTCCCGGACCTGCAGGCGACCGTCGTCGGCGTCTGGCGCAACGAGCGCCTTTTCGTGCCGCATTCGGCCGACCAGTTGCTCGCACGCGACCTCGTCTATGTCATCGCCAGCCGCCTGCAGGTGAAGCGGACGCTCAGCCTGTTCGGTCATGACGAGGCGGAGGCGCGGCGCATCATCATCGCCGGCGGCGGCAATATCGGTCTCTACGTGGCGTCCCAACTCGAGGCGCGCCAGTCGCGCGCCAAGGTCAAGATCATCGAGGCCGACCACAAACGGGCGATCGCGGTCGCCGACCAACTCCGACGCACCGTCGTTCTGCACGGCAGCGCGCTCGACCAGAATGTGCTTGTCGAGGCCGACATAGAGGATAGCGAACTGATGGTGTCGCTGACCAATGACGACCAGGTCAACATCCTGTCGTCGGTGATGGCCAAGCGGCTTGGCTGCCGCTCGACGCTCGCGCTGATCAACGACCCGGTCTACCAGGATTTCACCGAGAGCCTGAGTGTCGACGCGCATATCAATCCGCGCGCCGTGACGATCTCGCGCGTGTTGCAGCATGTGCGGCGCGGCCGTATCCGCCAGGTTCACAGCGTCCAGAAAGGTTCGGCCGAAGTCATCGAGGCGGAGGCCCTTGAAACGTCGCCGCTGGTCGGCACGCCTTTGCGCGAGCTGGAACTGCCGGATGAAATCCGCATCGGCGCAATCTACCGCGACGGGCAGATGATCAAGCCGGACGGCTCGGTGAAGATCAAGGCGAAGGATCGCGTCATCATGTTCGCCGCCTCGACGGCCGTGCGCCAGGTGGAGCAGATGTTCCGCGTCAGCCTCGAATTCTTCTGATCGTCTTACCGGCCGAGCAGCCGAGCAACCGGAGACCCAAGTGTCACGCATCGCCTATGTCAATGGCCAATACCAGCTTCACCGCGACGCCGTCGTCCATATCGAGGATCGCGGCTACCAGTTCGCGGACGGTGTCTACGAGGTTTGCGAGGTCGCACGCGGTTACATCATCGACATGACCCGCCATCTCGACCGCCTGGCGCGGTCGCTGAGCGAATTGCAGATGGGCTGGCCGGTCGATCGCAAGGCGCTGGTCACGATCATGCGCGAGGTGGTCCGCCGCAATCGCGTCCACGACGGGCTGGTCTATCTCCAGGTGACGCGCGGCGTCGCC
>JBAQHA010000675.1:0-2082 GCA_049288075.1 Oricola sp. | reverse complement strand
CCGCCAGGCTTCTGGAAAAGGAGATCACGCGGCCGGGCTACCAGGTGAAAACGATCGCGATCGGTACCAATACCGATCCCTACCAGCCGATCGAGCGCGAATGGATGCTGATGCGGGCGATCCTGGAGGTGCTGGATCGGCACAACCACCCGGTCGGCATCGTCACCAAGTCGCATCTGGTGACGCGTGACATCGACATCCTGTCGCGCATGGCGGAAAAGGGCCTGGTCAAGGTGGCGCTATCGGTGACGACGATGGACCGCAAACTGGCCCGAACGATGGAGCCGCGCGCCTCGACGCCGTCGAAACGGCTGGAGGCGATCCGGATGCTCACGGACGCCGGCATTCCGACCTCCGGGATGATCGCGCCGATCATTCCCGGCCTCAACGATCACGAGATCGAGAAACTGCTCGATGCGGTCGCCGGCATGGGCGCGCGCGAGGCGGGCTACGTTCTGCTGCGGCTGCCGCTGGAGGTGGCGCCGGTGTTCAAGGAATGGCTGCTGCGCCACTATCCGGAACGCTACCGTCACGTGCTGTCGCTGATCCGCTCGATGCGCGGCGGCAAGGACTACGACGCCGAATGGGGCAAGCGCATGCGCGGCACCGGCCCCTATGCCTGGCAGATCGCGCGCCGCTTCGAGATGACGACGAAACGTCTGGAGCTCAACCGCAGGCGGCTGCAATTGCGCAGCGACCTGTTCGTGACCCCGAGACCGGAGAACGAGCAATTGAGCCTGCTTTGAAAACCGCCGGACGAACCGGACGTCCCCACGCCATCCCCCAACCGGTTCGTTCGGCGGCAGACCCCGTGCCGCCACGCCCAAGCCAAGGTCTCCCCTGCCCGAGAGCTTGAGCATAGACGGGGTCTTCGGAAAGAGAGTCGGGCGGGCGTGAACCGTTTCGTGGTAGTCTCGCCGCACAATGACGGCCACGAACACGCCCCCCGATTCTCTTCTTCCGTTTCCGGAATTCGACGAGCCGATCCTGCCGGATTTCCGGCTGGAGGAGGTCTACTGGAAACGCGGTCACGCCCGGATCGCCGGCGTCGACGAGGCGGGGCGCGGGCCGCTTGCCGGACCGGTGGTCGCGGCGGCGGTGATCTTCGCGCCCGGCAAGGCGCCCGACGGGCTCAACGATTCCAAGAAACTCACGGCGCGCCGGCGCGAACGGCTGCATGACGAGGTGATGGACGCGGCGCTTGCCGTCTCGGTCGCGAGCCTCTGCGCCACCTCGATCGACGCCGGCAACATCCTGCGCGCGAGCCTCGACGCCATGCGACTGGCGCTCGGCGGCCTTGCCGTGCCGGCCGACAGCGCGCTGTTCGACGGCCGCGACATCCCTCCCCGGCTGGCGCTGCCGGTTCCGCCGCGCGCGGTCATTCGAGGCGACAGCCGGTCGCTTTCGATCGCGGCGGCCTCGATCATCGCCAAGGTCACGCGCGACCGGATGATGGGCCGGCTCGGGACCTGCCATCCGCAATACGGGCTTGAAAGCCACATGGGCTACGGCGCGCAGACGCATCGCGACGCCATCGGGCTGCATGGCGGCGTCGTCCGCGTGCACCGTTTCACCTTCAGCCCGCTCAAGAGCCGGACGTGAAAAAGGCCGGGCGCTTTCGCGGCCCGGCCTGATTTTCCGCGAGACGGCGGCGCGTCAGTTCATGCGCGCCTTGACCTCGTCGAGCGATTTCTTGAACAGGTCGGTCGCGGCCTTGCCGGTAACCTTCTCGCCGAGGATCTGCGTCGCGGCGGCGAGCGCCATCTCGACTGCCGAGCCGCGTACCTGATCCATCGCGTCGGTCTCGGCCTGGGCGATCTTCTGCTCGGCAAGCATCGTGCGGCGGGCGACATACTCGTCCGTCTTCTGCTTGGCCTCGGCGGTGATCATGTCAGCTTCGCGCTTGGCGGCGTCGACGATCTCGGCGGCTTCCTTCTCGGCTTCCTTGCGCTTCTTCTGGTACTCGGCCAGCAGCGCCTGCGCTTCCTCACGCAGTTTGCGGGCGTCCTCCAGATCGTTGCGGATCTTGTCCGCACGGGCATCGAGAGCCTTGGTGATCATGCCCGGCACGCGCATGTAGAT
>JBAQHA010000674.1:0-5954 GCA_049288075.1 Oricola sp. | reverse complement strand
GCGCCTCGACGAACACCCGGTGCTCGTAGATCGCGATGACGCGGCCGAGCGTGTACGGGTCGAGCCTGTCGTAGAGGATCGTGATCGACGGCCGGTTGCCGGTAAAGACGCGGTGCGGTGCGAGGTCCGCGGCTTGCGCCTCGCTCATGCCCTTGGCCGTCAGCTGCGCCTTGGCTCCCTCGAACGTCCGGCCCTTCATCAGCGCCTCCGATTGCGCCAGGCAGTTGGCGAGCAGCAGGTCGTGATGGTGCCGGAGCTTCGGCTCGTGCCCGTTGGCGGCGGCGAGAAATTCCACCGGCACGATGTCCGTGCCCTGATGCAGCAACTGGAAGAAGGCGTGCTGCCCGTTGGTGCCCGGCTCGCCCCAGACCACCGGCCCGGACACGCCGTCGACCGGCGCGCCGTCGACTGTCACGCCCTTGCCGTTCGATTCCATGTCGAGCTGCTGCAGATAGGCGGGCAGGCGGGCCAGTCGCTGGTCGTAGGGGATCACCGCGCGCGACGGGTAGCCGCTGATCGCCCGGTTCCAGTATCCGATCAGCCCCAGCATCATCGGCAGGTTGCGGCGCATCGGCGCGGCGCGGAAGTGATTGTCGACCGCATGCGCGCCGTCCAGGAAGGCGCCGAAATTCTCCGGCCCGACCGCCAGCATGATCGGCAGGCCGATGGCGCCCCACAGCGAGTAGCGCCCGCCGACCCAGTCCCAGAAACCGAAGATGCGTTCCTCCGCGATGCCGAAGGCGGCAACCTTGTCCAGCGCCGTCGAGACCGCGCAGAAATGAGCGCCCACGGCGTCCTCGCCCAGCTTGTCCACCAGCCATGCCCGCGCCGTCCCCGCATTGGTCATGGTCTCGATGGTGGTGAAGGTCTTCGAGGCGACGATGAACAGCGTCTTCTCCGCATCGAGGCCGGCAAGCGTGTCGGCGATATGCGCGCCGTCCACGTTGGAGACGAAATGGCAGCGCGGCCCGTCGTGATAGGGCGCCAGCGCCAGCACCGCCATCGCCGGGCCGAGATCGGATCCGCCGATGCCGATATTGACGACGTCGGTGAACTTTTTGCCCGTCGCCCCGGTCAATGTGCCCGCGCGGATCGCGTGACAGAAATCGGCCATCGCCGCGAGCACGGCGTTGACCTCGGGCATCACGTCCTCACCGTCGACGATCACCGGCGTGTTCGACCGGTTGCGCAGCGCCGTGTGAAGCACCGCCCGGCCCTCCGTCGTGTTGATCTTCTCGCCCGCAAACATCGCGTCGCGCCGGCCCGTCACGTCGCAGGCGGCCGCGAGATCCTCGAGCAGCGCCAGCGCCTCCTCGTCCACCCCGCATTTCGACCAGTCCAGCAGCATGTCGTCGAGCCGGGCGCTGTGTCTGGCGAATCGGTCGGGGTCGTTGGCGAAGGCGGCGCGCATGTCCTTCGGCGCGTTCGTTTCGGCATGGCGCGTCAGCGCGGCGACGGCTGCGGTCTTCGTCGGCATTGCAGGGTGCTCCCCTTCGACAGCGAATTGGCGGGATCGTATCCGCCGCTGTTAAAGAGCGAACGGAGCGGAATTTCAAGTGACGGGCGAATGCTCCGTCAGATAGCCCGGATTTCCGCCTCCGCTGCGCCGGCCTGCGCTCGTTTCGCCTTCACCCAGGCGCGGATCGCGCGGTCGGCCGGCCGCTCGAAACAGCGGTAGCAGACAAGGGCGGCCGTCATCAGGCAGCCGAGATAGGCTGCGAGCGTGACGGGACTGCCGAGGAGGACGCGGCCGGTGTCGCCAGTCGCGTTGAGCGCGATCAGCGCCGAAATGATCAGCGGCGTGTGCAGCAGGTAGACACTGTAGGTGAAATCGCCGAGATGCCCCGCGATCCGTCCGCCGGGCAGGCGCAGGATGTCGAGCCATGCGCCGGCGAAAACGACGACGGCGAAAGTGGCGAGCGGGACCGCCATCGGCGTGTTGAAGAGGATCAGCGCGTCGGGGAAACGCAGCGCCAGGAGAACCAGCATTCCTGCAATCGCATAGTCGATAGTGCGCCGCGTCCGTACCAGCGTATAGGTCAGGCAGCCGGCGAGGAAGAAAGCGATGCATGCCGCTACGGTGTTCAGGCCGGGCACGGAGGATAAGGCGATCGCCGTGAAAACTGCCAGAACCTGGCCGCCCGTCGTCTGGAAAAGCCGTTTGCAGTGCAGCAGGAAGAACACGATATAGGCCGCGATCTCCACCGATACGGACCAGATCGGCGCGTTGAAGCTGTCTCCCTCCTGCAGCCCCCAGGCGGAGACGAAGAACAGCTGCAGCACGAAATGATAGGCGTCGTTATGCGTTGTGATCTGGCTGACGCCGGTCATGTCGACACTGACGATCTGCAGCGCCGCGACGATGATAAGCGTCGCGAAATGCAGCGGGTAGAGCCGCGCGAACCGCGCCGTCGCGAAACCGATCCCGTCGGACGGTTTCCGGAAATAGGTATGCGCGAACACGAAGCCCGACAGCACCCAGAAGAACTGCACGGCGTATTGCCCGTAGTCGTAGAAGAACCGCATTCCCGCAAACGGGAACAGCGCGATCATCGCGTCCTCGCTCATCACCCGGATCGAACCGTTGAGATAGAGGAAATAGTAGTGGTGTAGCACCACCGCCAGCGCCGCTAGAAATCGCATGAAGTCGAGCCAGTGGAATCGCGCCGGTAGTGCGGGCGCGATTATCGCGGTGTCGTTGTCTGGTCTTGCGTTCATGAACGGTCACGGCTCGTTTGCGCCGACTATCGTCTGTCGGCCTTCCGCGCCGGTTAATGGCGCGCGCGGCGGTGCCGGCGTGGTTAACCGCGCCTTGACGCGCCAGACCGGTTCACATCGGCGTCGAACCGCACTAAGGCTGGACGCGGCAACGGACGAGGGAGATGTCATGCGCGCGGTGGTTTTCGAGGAATTCGGCAAGCGTCCGGAAGTCCGCAACGTTCCCGACCCGACGCCCGAAGCCGATGGCGTTGTCGTCAAGGTCGAGGCGAACGGCGTCTGCCGCTCCGACTGGCATGGCTGGGTCGGCCACGATCCGTCGATCGCCCTGCCGCATGTTCCGGGCCACGAACTCGCCGGCACCGTCGTCTCCGTCGGCCGCGAGGTGCGCCGCTGGCGCGAGGGCGACCGCGTGACCATCCCCTTCGTGGCCGGTTGCGGCCATTGCCGCGAATGCGCCTCGGGCAACCAGCAGGTCTGCCCGGACCAGTTCCAGGCCGGCTTCACCGGCTGGGGCTCCTTTGCCGAATATGTCGGCCTGCGCTATGCCGACCAGAACCTTGTCCGGCTGCCGGATTCGATGGAGTTCGCCACCGCGGCGAGCCTCGGTTGCCGCTTCGTCACCTCGTTCCGCGCCGTCGTCGACAAGGGCCGCGTCACCGCCGGCGAATGGGTCGCGGTGCATGGCTGCGGCGGCGTCGGCCTGTCGGCGATCATGATCGCGGCGGCTGCCGGCGCGCGCGTCGTCGCCGTCGACGTGACCGAGGAGAAGCTCGCCATGGCGAAAGCGCTCGGCGCGGAAATCGGCGTCAACGCGGCCAGCGACAATCCGGTAAAGGCGATCCGTCAGGTCACCGGCGGCGGAGCGCATCTGTCGCTCGACGCGCTTGGCCATTCGGTCACCTTCGCAAATTCGGTCAAATGCCTGCGCCCGCGCGGCCGCCACGTCCAGGTCGGCCTGCTGCTCGGCGAGCACAACAATCCGCCCGCGCCGATGGCCCGCGTCATCGCGCTCGAACTGGAGATCCACGGTTCGCACGGCATCCAGGCGTTCCGCTACGACGCGGCCTTCAACCTGATCGAATCCGGCCGCCTGCATCCCGAAAAGATGATCGGCAGCCGCATCACGCTGGAGGAATCCGTAGACGTTCTCGTCAACATGGAAAACTCCGCCGCGCTGGGCATTCCGGTCATCACGTCGTTCTAGATCGGAAAGGCCCCGCTGCGGCGGGATTTGGATTTCTCGCGGCGGGTCCGGTTACAACACGTGATCGCTCGCCTCTTTTCCGCCTTGGTTTTTTCATCGGATTGGCATCTCGGCAACGTAGGGAGGAGGGCATGACCGGCATCGCCGGTTGGCGAAGGAGGTTGTCATGCAAAGCCACACGAACCTGCATCCGCAATCCGACCGTTTCGACGCCCGGGCCTTCCGTCCGGCGGAGAAGGAAATTCGCCGCGCAGGCTGGGAAGCGCTGTCCGATCTCGGCCTGACCGACGTGGAAATCGCCGCCTATTACGGCATCGGGGCCGGCCGTTCGAAGGAGGCCTGGACCTCCGGGTCGGAGAACGCGGATCGGATATCCGTCCAGTAAACCGGTGAACCGCGTCCCGATCACGTCGATTTGATCTCGCCGATCCGCTCCCGGCGAGAGTTCGAATTGATTCAGCCCGTGTCGGCGCTAGTTCCTCCACGACAGCTGATAGGAGGACGAGAATGACGCTGACACGACGCCATTTCTGCGCCACCGCTGCCGCTGCCGGCAGCATCACCTTCCTGCCATTCGTGCCCCGCGCGAACGCCCAGTCCGGCGACGTCTTCGAGACGCCGGCGGGCAACATCACGGTCAACCCGGTTCAACACGCGTCGATCGTGCTGGAGACGCCGGCGGGCACGATCTATGTCGACCCGGTCGGCGACGCCTCCGCCTATGACGGCCATCCGGCGCCCGACCTGATCCTTGTCACCCACGAGCATGGCGATCACTTCAACGCCGAAACGCTGGCGGCTCTCGTTGCCGACAATACGGTGCTGATCGCCAATCCTGCCGTCCACGGCATGCTGCCGGATCCGCTGAAGGCGAAGGCTTCGGCGGTCGCCAACGGCGAAGCGACCGAGTTCAACGGCCTGGCGATCGACGCGATCGCCGCCTACAACACCACCGAGGGCCGCACGAACTTCCATCCGCAGGGCCGCGACAACGGCTACGTGCTGAGCTTCGACGGCCTCCGCGTCTATGTCTCCGGCGACACCGAGGACATCCCGGAGATGCGGGCGCTGGAGAATATCGACGTCGCCTTCATCTGCATGAACCTGCCCTTCACCATGGGCGCGGAGCAGGCGGCCTCCGCCGTGAAGGAGTTCAAGCCGAAATACGTCTATCCCTACCACTATCGCGGCCGCGACGACGGCACGCAGGATCCGCAGGCCTTCGCCACGCTGGTCGGCGACGCCACCGAGGTGAAATTCGGCGACTGGTACGCCTGAGCCTGCTGCGATCCGGAAACAGGTAGCCCCGGCATTGCCGGGGCTATTTCGTTCGCTTCGTCCGATCGCCGCAACACCCAGCGCCATATTCTTCGCCACCGGCGCCAGGCGGTTGCGTGTCGCTGTGTTGCCCGGTTACGTATTGGGGATATGAAAGCAAAGGCGGGCGATATCGGTACCAACTGGTCGGCACGGTCGCTCGTGCTTTTCGGACCTTTTGCGGCTGTCATGTTTCTTGCGGCAGATCGGGTTGGGGCCGCGATGACGCCCGGCTATTCGAGTTGGGCGCAAGCGATCAGCGAGTTGATGGAAACCGGCGCGCCTGCCAAGCATGTGGTCGATCCGTTACTCATTGCCTATCATGGATCGGTTATTCCCTTCGCAATCGGCCTGCATCGCGCGACGAGGTCGCTTGCGCGTTCATGGCTTGCGCCCGCTCTGTTGTCCGGCGCCGGGTTGGCGGGGGTGATTCTGACGGCCATCTTCCCTTGTGATCCGGGCTGCGAACCGATGGTCAGCCTGCGCGGCACGCTCCACATCCTTATTGCGATCCCGATGGGATTCTCGATCCTTGTCGCAATCTATCTGTTTTCGCGCCGGTTTCGCGGCTCTGCCGGGTGGCGCTATTGCAGGATCTATTCTCTGCTGACGTTTTGGTCGACGCTTGCGCTGGCCATTCTGACCGTGGCGGTTGCCGAAACCGTCTATGTTGGCGTGGCAGAACGGTTTCTGACCTATGGTTATCTGCAAT
>JBAQHA010000673.1:0-5862 GCA_049288075.1 Oricola sp. | reverse complement strand
GTCTTCGCCATGACCGTGGCCGACGCCGCAGAGGCGACGGCGGTCGCGCAGGGCTATGATGCGGACGACTTCCTGTCGCGCACCCTGCCCGCAGCCGGCGTCGCGCCGATGCCGCCGAAAATCGTCGTCGGCGTGCCGAAGCCCGACCAGCGCGCCTTTTTCGGCGACGCGAAATCGCAGAAGGCCTACGAGGCCGACCTGGTCTCGCTGGCGGCCCTCGGCGCGACCGTGCGGGAGATCGATTTCGAGCCGTTCTTCGCCGTCGCCCGCCTGCTTTACGAAGGCCCATGGGTCGCCGAGCGCTATCACGCAATCCGCGCCATCATGGAGGAAGTGCCGGAGATTCTGCATCCGGTCACGCGCCAGATCATCGGCAGCGCGACCAGGTTTACCGCCGTCGACGCCTTCGACGCGACCTACAGGCTCGCCTCCATGCGGCGCAAGGTCGAGCCGATCCTCGCCGGACTCGACTGCCTCGCCGTGCCGACGGTTCCCGCCTTCTACACCGTGGCGCAGGTCGAGGCCGACCCGGTCGCGCTCAACTCCAATCTCGGCACCTATACCAATTTCGTGAACCTGCTCGATCTCGCGGCGATCTCCGTCCCGGTCGGCGAGCGCGACGACGGGTTGCCGTCGAGCCTGACGCTGATCGGCAAGGCGGGAAGCGATGCGCGCCTTGCCGGCTACGCCGCGGCGCTCGAGGCCGGCGCGCGACCGGAAAGCGTGCCCGCCATGCCCGACGGCTCGATCGCGATCGCCGTCGTCGGGGCCCACCTGTCCGGGATGCCGCTCAATCACGAACTGACCTCGCGCAACGCGACCTTCCTGCGCGCCGCGGACACGACGGCGGACTACCGGCTCTACGCGCTCGCCGGCACCGTGCCGCCGAAGCCCGGCCTGCTGCGCGTCGAAAAGGGAACGGGCGAAAGGATCGCTGTGGAAATCTGGGCGCTGTCGCCGGAAGGTTTCGGCACCTTCGTCGCCGGTATCCCCTCGCCGCTCGGCATTGGCACGCTGGCGCTCGAGGACGGCGCGTCGGTGAAGGGGTTCCTGGTCGAGCCGGAGGCCGTCAAGGGCGCCCGCGATATCTCGTCCTACGGCTCCTGGCGGGCCTTCATGGCGGCGGGCTCCTGAGCGTCGCCGGCAAATTCGTGCCAGGCCTCCTCGACCAGGCCGATATGGGCGCGCATGGCGGCTTCCGCCGCCTGCCGCTCTCCGCGCAGGATCGCTTCGACCACGGCCGAATGCTCCGCATGTGATGCCTGCAGGCGCCCCAGCGCGCCGAACTGGGCGCGGCGGAATGGCTGCAGGCGGATGCGCGTGTTCAGCGTGATCTCGGCCAGATAGGCGTTCTGCGTGCCCTCGTAGATCGCGTTGTGGAAGACCTCGTTGGCCGCCGTGTAGGCCTTCGTTTCGCCTTCGCGCACCATCACGGCCATCTCGGCGTGCAACTGCTCGAGCGCGCGGCGCTGAACAGGCGTCATCGCCTGCGCCGACAGGCCCGCGCACAGCGACTCCAGATGCGCCATCACGGCGAACATGCCGGAAAGCGTCCGCTGGTCGGGCTGCGTGACGATCGCCTTGCGGTGGGCGTGCTGCTCGACGAGGCCGGACGACGCCAGCACGCGCAGAGCCTCGCGCACCGGCGTGCGCGAAACGCCGAAATCGGCGGCGAGCGCCCGCTCGTCCAGCGCGGCGCCCGGCGCCAGTTCGCCCGCCACGATCTGCCGGGCGATTTCCAGGCGGATCGCTTCAACGGATGTCGGCTGTGATCTGACGGTAGCGTCCATGGTTTCGAAGGATACGACTTAAGCCGTTTCGTCAATGATCGAGACATGGGCCGCGACGACGCGCCACCCGTCTTCCATGCGCACCCAGCTCTGCATCTGCCGCCCGACCCGGCCCTTGGCGCCCTCTCGACGGAACAGCGTCGAGGCGATGGCGAAATCCGTCCCGAAGGTGGTGATGACCGTGCGATCCAGATCGCGCGCAAGGCCGGCCGGCGAGCGGCCCTTGCGGAAAGCGAGGATCTCGGAAACCCCGTGCAGGTTCTCGCCGATGCCATAACGTATGGTGCGCTCGTCCTGCCAGAACAGCTCGTCGAGCACGGCGACGTCGTTTCCGACCAGCGCGGCCTCGTAGCGCGCGAAGATGGCCTCCACTTCGGCCAGCGTTGCGGGGTCGTTGACGATCATGGCTTCCTCCATGGCGATCTACTGCGCATCGTCGCGCGCCAGCATACGGTCGCGCAGCGCCCTGAGGAACGGGATCGACTCGAACTGGTCCTTCTGCACGAAATCCCAGGCGACGCCTTTCGGCCGCGGTTGGCGGTTGCCGGTGACGATCAGCTCCGCCTCGGTCGCGACGAAATCGAGCGGGGAATCATGGGCCAGCATGAAGACCTTCGAATTGTCGACCAGTTGCGAGGAATGCACCGTGGTCGCCATCGGCGTGTCCGCGCCGATGATGCCGAGTTCGCGGAATATGCCGGTCTCGAGGTCCGCGAAGCCCGCGCCCTTGCCGGTGCGCCCGCCCTCGCGGCTGACCGCCACCGAGCCGACGACGCAGAAGTCCAGCGGCTCGACCTCCTCGAAACCGATCCGTTCGCCATGCATCATGTAACCCTCCGACGTGGCCGCGAGTTCGAACGACACGCCCTTCTCGATCAGCTTCTCCGGATCGATCCGCAGATAGGGAAAGTCCTTCGTCAGGTAGGGCACCGGCGCATAGAGCGTCTTGCCCTCGTAGAGCGCGCGCAGGCGGATCGGTATCTGCGGCGGATCGGGATTGCATTTCACCGTCTTCGCCCGTTTCCATTCCCCGGTCTGGGCAAGGAACCACGCCGCCATGTCGGCGCCGACGAAATTCGGGATGTGGCTCCATGTCGGGCCCATCGCCATGCCGCCCTTGTCGAGCCCGTCCCAGACCTGTGAACGCACCGCGTCTTTGTCGCTGTTGCGCCCGGCCCAGCGCCCCTGTTTCTCCATTTCTCAGCTCCCGGAAATATTTGCGACGGGCGCGTGAACCACGCCCGCCATCTGAAGGTGATGCGCCAGCCGCAGCACCAAATCCTCGCGCCACGGCGCGGCGATCAGCTGAACGCCGATCGGCAGGGCCTCTCCCTCGGTCCACACCGGCACAGTGACGACGGGCAGGCCGATGAAGGAGATCGGTTGTGTGAACAGGCCGAGATTGGGCCGGACCGGCATTTCGACGCCGTCAAGCACCATGGTCTGCTGGCCGATCCGCGGCGCGCGGCAGGGCGTCGCCGGCGCGAGGATGATGTCGACGTCGGCGAACAGCTTCAGCACAGTGTCGCGATAGACGCGGCGCAGCTTCTGCGCCTTGGCCACCCATGCGCCGGGGATCATCGCTCCCGCGATCAGCCGGTCGCGCACATCGGGATCGTAGTCGGCGTGACGCGACTTCAGCCGGTCGAGATGCAACGACGCGCCTTCGGCCATGGTGATGATATAGGCCGCGCCGCGCGCGGCTTGAGCGTCGGCGATCTCGACCGTGCGTGTTGAATTGACGGCTTTGGCGATCCGCGCCACCGCCTCGAAGGCTTCCGGCATCGCGCCCCTGGCGAAATAGCCGCCGGCCGTCGCTATCCTCAAGCCGGCGATGCCTTTTGCCAGTTCGCCGGAAGCAGGCTCCGCCGGGCGTTCCGAGCAAGCGGGATCGTGCGCGTCCGGCCCCTGCATCGCGTCGTAGGCGACCGCGAGATCGGCTGTCGACCGCCCTATCGGACCGAGATGGTCGAGGCTCGCGACGAAGGGAAACGTGCCGCCGCGCGACAGGCGGCCGTAGGTCGGCTTCAGGCCGAAGAGGCCGCACAGCGACGACGGCACCCGGATCGAGCCGTTGGTGTCGGAGCCGAGCGTGATCGGCGCCATGCCGCTCGCTGCCGCCGTGCCCGACCCGCCGGACGAGCCGCCCGACATGTGGCCGGGCGCGTGCGGATTGCGCGACGCGCCGTCATGGGCGTTCTGGCCGGTGAAGTCGTAGGCGTATTCGCCCATGTTGAGCGCGCCGGTGAGCACCGCGCCGGCGGCCTCCATGCGCGCGACCAGCGTCGCGTCGGCTTGCGCCGGCGCCAGGTCGCGGTTGATCTTCGAGCCGGCGAGCGTGGACAAGCCCTTGACGTCGAACAGGTTTTTCACCGCGAAGGGAACGCCCGCGAGCGGCCCAGGGTCGCGCCCGGCGGCGACCTGCGCATCCACCGCCTCCGCCCTTGCAAGCGCGCGCTCGGCGGTGATCGCGGTAAACGCATTCAGATGCGGATTGAGGTCATTGGTGCGCGCAAGCGAGGCTTGCGCGACCGACCGGGCCGTCATCGTACCCGCTTTGACCGCAGCGGCGATTTCCGCCGCCGTCATCGACGCGAAATCCGTCATGCGCGAAACACCGGCGCCGGTTCGGCCTCGTCGTCGGTCGCGAAGGCGAGCACTTCCTGGACGATCCCGTGGGCGGCCGCCAGATGGCCGGCGATGCCGGGACGATAGGCCTCCTCGATTGGAAGGCCGAGAAACGGCGCCATGGCGTCGATGAGGGCATCGGGATCGAACGCATCGTCCTTCATGCCACCGCCTCCGCCGCCGTCAGCGCAGCCGCCAGATCGTCGAGCGAGGCGACCCAGCCGACGATGCCGCCCTGCGCGACGATCATGTCGATGGTGGCCGCCTTGAACTCGGGAAAATAGCTCTCCGTCGCCTCCTCGACCAGCAGGCATTCATAGCCGCGGTCGTTCGCCTCGCGCATCGAGGTCTGCACGCAGACCTCCGTCGTCACGCCGGCGAAGACCAGATGCGAGATGCCGAGGTCCCGAAGCCGCTCCTGCAGTCCCGTCGACCAGAACATGCCCTTTCCCGGCTTGTCGATGACGATCTCGCCTGCCTTCGGCGCGAGTTCCGGCACGATCTGGTTGCCCGGCTCGCCGGACACCAGCAGGCGGCCCATCGGGCCTTCCTCGCCGATCCGCACCGAGGCGTTGCCGCGCCGTATCTTCGAGGGCGGGCAGTCGGACAGGTCCGGACGGTGCGCCTCGCGGGTATGGACGATCGGCCAGCCGCGTTCGCGGAACAGCGCGATCAGCCGCGCCGTCGCCGGGATGATCGCCTCGAGCCGGGACACGTCGTTTCCAAGCGCGTCGCCGAAGCCGCCCGGCTCGATGAAATCGCGCTGCATGTCGATGACGACCAGCGCCGTGCTCGCCGGATCGAGCGGGTAATCATAGGGCCGGGCCTTGACCGCACTCATGTCAGTGCCCCGCCATGTGCGTGCCGATCGTGTTGCGGTCGGTCTCGCCGACCGGCGACACATAGTTGATCTTGCCCTCCGACATCACGGCGACGCGGTCGGACAGTTCGAGGATCTCGTCGAGGTCCTCCGAGACCAGCAGCACCGCCGCGCCGTTGTTGCGCTGGTCGATGATCTGCGCGCGGATTTCGGCGACCGAGGCGAAGTCGAGGCCGAAACAGGGATTGGCGACGATCAGCACCTTGACCTCGTGCGACAGTTCGCGCGCCAGGATTGCCCGCTGGACGTTGCCGCCCGACAGGTTCTCGATCGGCGTGTCGGTCGACTGCGTCTTGACGCGGTAGCGCTCGATCAGGCCGGCCGCGCGGGTGCGCATCGCCGCCGGTTTCAGCCACCAGCCGAGCCCCGCCTCCGGCGCCTTGTCGAAGGTCCTGAAGGCGATGTTCTCGGCGACGCTCATGCGCCGCACGGCGGCGTTGCGCAGCGGCTCCTCGGGCAGGCCGAAGACCTTGAACGTGTCATAGCCGGCGCGCGAGCAGTCGAACGGCTTGCCGTTGATGAAAACCCTGCCGTCATTGATCGGTCGCTGGCCCGACAGGGCCT
>JBAQHA010000672.1:0-4075 GCA_049288075.1 Oricola sp. | reverse complement strand
CCGCCATTGGCGCCGCGTTCGATGCGCGCCAGATTGGCGTCGACGGCGGCCTTGCGCTCGCGCCGCTTCAGCCCCGAGAACGGATAGGGCAGGCCGGAGAGAAGCTTGACCTCCTCGCTGGCCCATTCCGCACCCTGGTGGGTGAGGATGAAGGGCTCGTAGGAGTGGAAGCTCCAGATCACGTTCGTGTCGTGCAGGGCCGCCGGATCAAGCGCCGCGAGGCCGACGGCGGAGCCCCAGCAGGCGCCCTGCAGAACGAGCGTGATCTCGGTGTTGGCGGCGCGGGCGGCGGCATGCAGGTCGGCGAGTTGGCCCGGCCAATGCCTCCCGCCCCGGCCGCAGTCGATCGTCGGTTCGTTGACGATCTGGAGCGCCACGGCGTCCGGCGCGAAGCGCGCCAGATGGCTCGCCATGTCGGCGACCAGGCGGCGATAGGCGGCAAATTGCGCCGGATCGGCGAGGATACGGCCAATGCCGGGAGCGAGGTTGCCGTCAGAGCGGGGGATAGTGTGGAGATCGACGATCACCTTCAGTCCGGCGGCGCGGATGCGCTCGACCGCGTCGGCGACCTGGGCGAAAAGACGCTTCTGGCGGGCCGGATCCGGATCGATCAGGAAGACCGCCGGATCGACCGGCATGCGCAGGAAATCGAGGCCGGAAGCGCGCAGGGCGGCAAGGTCGTCGGCCGTCACGAATTTCTTCCATTCCGGAAAATTGTTCATGACCTCCGGCGCGTTCCAGCGGTCGGGCTCTGGCCATGTCTCCCACTGGTCGAGGTTCAGTCCGCGCGACACCGAAAACTGGGCCGCCATGACCGGCGCAGCGAAGGTCAGCGCTGCGGCCACAACGGCCGCCAGGGTTGCGCGGATGAGAGAAATCATGGACATGGATGCTCCTACCACGGGAACATGACACTCGCTGAAGATCGATCTTGCAAGGTAAATCGATGGCAGAGGACACCGACGCACTCTCCGGCCGTATGGTCGATGGCGGCCACGAACTCAAGGCGAGAGTCTATTACGCCGACACGGATTTCTCCGGCGCGGTCTATCACGCGCGCTACCTGGAATTCCTCGAACGCGGCCGCTCGGATTTCCTGCGGCTCGTCGGCGTGCACCACACCGACCTGGAATCCGGGCAGACCGGCGAGACGATCTACTGGGTGGTGCGGCGCATGGAGATCGACTTTCGCGCGGCGGCGCGCATCGACGATGTCCTGACGGTGAAGACGCGGGTCGCCGTGGTCGGCAAGGCGCGTATCCGTATGGCGCAGGAGATAAGGCGCGGCGACGCGCTGCTGGTCACGGCGGCCGTCGAGGCGGCGCTGATCAACGCCGAAGGCAAGCCGCGGCGGTTTCCGCGCGAATGGGCCGAACTGTTCGCGCCGGCCTGAAAACGCCGAAAATTAAGCAAAATGTCATGAAATGAACGCAATTGGCCTCGTTTCACTAACGCGCCGTTAAGGATAACGATTCATGAATGAGAAGGTCGATAAAGGGCCTTCCCGACGCCTTTGTTTGACCGAAATTGTCGGTGACAGCCAAAGCGGCCCGTTCGCACAGGACTGCCGGACGGCCGGGCACGTGGATCAATTCGCAGGACAGACCGGAACTCCGGGACTCGAGGGACACTACATGGAACAGATTGGCATGGCCGCACCGGGAGGCGAACTTTCGCTATGGGCGCTTTTCATTCAGGCCGGCTTCGTCGTCAAAATCGTCATGCTCGGCCTGCTCGGCGCCTCGGTCTGGTCCTGGGCGGTGATGATCGACAAGACGATGGCCTATGGCCGGATGCGGCGCGCCTTCAACCGTTTCGAGGACACGTTCTGGTCGGGCCAGTCGCTCGAGGAACTGTACCACTCGCTGGCCGACCGCAAGGCGACCGGCATGGGCGCGCTGTTCGTCGCGGCGATGCGCGAGTGGAAGAAGTCGTTCGAGCGCGGCGCGCGCTCGCCGATGAGCCTGCAGAGCCGTATCGACCGGGCGATGGACGTGGCGCTGGCGCGCGAAATGGAGACGGTGGAGAGCCGGCTCGGCTATCTCGCCTCGGTCGGCTCCTCGGCGCCGTTCATCGGCCTGTTCGGTACGGTGGTCGGCATCATGACGTCGTTCCAGGCGATTGCCGGTTCGGAATCGACCAATCTCGCCGTGGTGGCGCCGGGCATCGCCGAAGCGCTGCTTGCGACCGCGCTCGGCCTCGTCGCGGCCATTCCCGCCGTTATCGGCTACAACAAGCTGTCGGCCGACGCCGCCAAGCTGGCCGGCCGGATGGAAGCCTTCGCCGACGAATTTTCCGCCATCCTGTCGCGTCAGATCGACGAGCGGGCGAATGCCGGAGGCCGCCCGCAGGCGGCCCAGTAGAGTAGAGGCACGGGAGTGATCCGATGGCCATTTCAATGAACTCAGGCGGCGCGGGGCGCGGTTCGCGCCGCAGCCGCCGTCACCAGTCGGCCAAGCTGATGTCGGAGATCAACGTCACGCCGTTCGTCGACGTGATGCTGGTGCTGCTGATCATCTTCATGGTCGCCGCCCCGCTGCTGACGGTGGGCGTGCCGATCGACCTGCCGGAAAGCCGCGCCTCGGCGCTCAATTCCGACACCCAGCCGATCACGATCTCGATCCGCGACAATGGCGAGATCTACATCCAGGAGACCCAGGTGCCGATCGAGGAGGTCGTGCCGAAGCTCGAGGCGATCGCCCAGACCGGCTATGACGAGCGCATCTACATTCGCGGCGACCAGAGTGCCGACTACGGCACGATCATGCAGGTGATGGGCCGCATCAACCAGGCGGGGTTCAAGAATCTCGGACTGGTGACCCTGCAGGAACAGGGCAACTGACGCACCATGCGCGTTGGCCTCGTCACGTCCGGCATCTTGCATGTAGTCGTGCTCACCTGGGGCATGCTGACGCTGAGCGCACCGGATTCTTTCGACGTCGCCGACGTGGAATCGCTACCGGTCGAACTGGTGTCGATCGCCGAACTGACGCAGATCCAGAAAGGCGCCAAGGACGCGGCGAAGGACGGGCCGGCGAAGCCGGAGCCGACGATCGCGATCCCCGCCGACAAGCCGGCGGAGAATATCGGCAACAAGGAACTGGACCAGAAGGCGCCCGAAACCGAGACGCAGAAGCCCGTCGAGGTGGAGCAGGCGGTGCTGCCGAAGCCGTCCGAAACGCCCACGCCCGACATCGCGCCGAAGCCCGAACCCGAGCCGGAGGCCAAGCCCGAGCCGAAACCGGAACCGACGACCGAGGTCGCCTCGATCCCCGAGCCGAAGCAGGAGGTGCAACCCGACCCGGTCAGGGAAGCGATCGATACGGCCGAGCCACTGCCGCAAGAGGTGAAGCCCGAGGCGCGTATTCCGGACAATGTGCCGGTTCCGGCTGTGCGCCCGGAGCGGCCGCAGGCGCAGACGCCGAAGACCAACGAGCGCAAGGAAACCGAACCGGCGCAACAGGCGAAGTCCACTCCGCCGGCGCCCGAAAGCGACTCCAAGCAGGACGAGGTCGCGGCGCTGCTGAACCAGGAGAAGGCTTCCGGCGGCGGCGCGCAGCGCACCACCGAGCAGGCTTCGTTCGGCGGCCAGCAGAACACCGGCGGTTCGGAACTGACGCAGACCGAGATGGATGCGCTGCGCGCGCAGATCCAGGCGTGCTGGAGCCCGCCCGCCGCGCTCGACGCCCAGGAGTTGAAGGTTTCGATCCGGTTCCAGCTGGACACATCGGGCATGGTGTCCGGCGCGCCTTCGATCACCAAGAGTTCCGGAAACCGCGCGGCCGACGAAAGCGCGCGCCGGGCGATCCTGATCTGCGGCCAGCGGGGTTACAGCCTGCCGGCCGAAAAATATGATGCATGGCGCGATGTGGTGGTGAATTTCGACCCGAGCGAGATGTTCCGTTGACCGGCGCTCGATCGCGCGGCCGCGCGGCCATGGCGAAAAGAAGGAAAGAGCGATGAAACTGCTGACCCTGAGACTGATTGCCTTCATGACGATGGCGATCGTGGCGCTTGCCCTCGGCGGGCGGCCGGCCTTCGCGCTGGTCGAGATCGACATCAACAAGGGCAATAT
>JBAQHA010000671.1:0-2830 GCA_049288075.1 Oricola sp. | reverse complement strand
ATGCGGTTCCGCGCGGCTGCGGGCATTCCAGATGTTGGTACAAGCGAATATCGACAGGGTGGGCGCGAAGGACGCAAAGAAAAAGCGCCCCGATTGCGCGGGGCGCTTTTCCGGAGGTCGGCCAGGTATCGTTAGCCGAGGTATTGTTTCAGGGATTCGCGCCGTTGCACTACAGCGAATTCGACCGCGATACCGTCCTCGAAATGGCGGACGACCTGTCCGCGCATATTGCCGAGGGTGACTTGGGTTCCGATCGCGGGGCGAACGCTGATTTCGATTGCCGCGCCTGACAGGGAAAGATCGATTATCCGGCAGCGGTACTGGCGGCCGTCCTCGAGCGACAGGACGCCGGCGGGATTGCGCGGCGCTATGCGTTCGTGCCGGCGATCCTCGGGGAGATCCAGTTCGTGCTTGTTGGCAAGCCATGTCAGCTGCGCGGCGAGTTTCGCCTTCTTGCGCGGTGTGGTGTTCAATTCGAGCGCGAAGCCGTCAGGCATGACTCGCGATATCTTGCCCTCGATGCGACCAATGTGATCGACATAGGCGATGACGCGTTCGCCTAGCTGGCCGGCGCCCTCGGTCGCAAGAAATGCGCTACCCGGCGACATGTCGGTTACCTGGCAGCGATGCTCCGAACGGTCCGACAACATGAGTCGGCCGTGCAGCAACACTTTTACCCGTTGGTACTGGCGACGATCGTGTTCGAATTCGTTCTGCTGTGCGCCGAGCATGTTGCGGTCAGTCCGATTGGTCCGAGAGTATGTCCGGAGCATAGGGTTTGGCTGGTTAACGTGCAGTTAGTGGCTTGGCGATTTCGGGGGCTGTATTTCCACCCTGGATTGCGGATATTCCTACTTCTTTCCGCCGTCGTACACGCGGAATGCGCGAAGGCCCCTTTTCGCGCCAGAAAGACCGTCCCCCTTGACGATATGAAGGCTTTGGCGCGCTGGCGTTTCTCGGGACTCGCGGCCGCGCGGCAGGATTACCGAGGGGCGGCTTTGCAGGAACACCAGATCGGCTTGCGGATCCATATAGCGGATGCCGCGGATTTCCAGTTCGGCGGGATCGGCGCCGAACCAGTATGGCGCCTTCGCCATGCTGATAATTCCCAGGATGCGGGTCGTTTCGTCTGCGAGCGGCATGAACGCCATTTCCAGGACCACGGCATTGCCATCGCGACGCCTCGCGACGGCGTCCAGCACGACCAGGGCATTCTGGCGTTCGACGGAGTGCAGGACTTTCACCAGGGAAAGTCGGTCGGCGTGGCGGAACAGATCGGTAAGCTGTTTGCCCTTCAATTCCGCGCAACGAAGATTGCATAATTTCGTGCCGGCGAGACGGAAGACGATCTCGCCGTTGTCGCGACGCTCCAGCAGCATCACCGACGGCAGCAGGCGGCCGAGCGCTGCGGGCGATATCTCGGTGCGCAAAGGCGCGTCGCGGCCGGCGCGAATCTCGTTCCAATAGTCGTAGAGTGCGATCGTGTCTTTATGACGCATGATCTGGCTTGCCCTGTTCCCCGGATTCCGCCGGTCTGTGCCGATTCGGTACAGATCGACGGATTCCCATCGTCCAATGGAAACAGGCGCAGTTTCCGGGCCAACCCGGATTCCCTGGTGAAATTAAGGTTAACAATTGGGTTCGATTGCGGTCGGCCGGCGCGTCTGGCAGGTTGTGTTCAACGGAGCTTTCGGTTCCACAGCACACAACTTATCGGGGGATGGGCGGGGGCCCACCGAGCCATTCAAGCCCAGGCTTGAATGGCTTTCTTTTTTTCCGATATTAAACGGATGCTCTCCCGGCCAATCTCATGAACAATTCCGAAAGCAATCCCGACCTCGCCGGGAACGAGACCGATCCGTATCTTGAGAGGCCTGCGCCAGAAGGCGCGGATTCGCAGCACAGGCCGCCGGTCTTCAACATTCATGGCGTGATCGTCGCGCTGTCGCTCGCCTGTATCTCGGTGCATCTCCTGCGCGTCTTCATACTGTCGGCCGATGCGGAGACCTGGCTTCTCATCCAGACCGCCTTCTTCCCCATTCGCTACCTGCCGGAAGCCTTCACGCTGGATTTCCCGACGGCTTTTTCGCCGATGACCTATTCATTCCTTCATGGCGACTGGGTCCATCTCGGCATCAACCTCGTCTGGCTATCGATATTCGGCTCGCCGTTGGCGTACCGGATCGGATGGGCGCGCAGCATAGCTTTCTGGATCGTCACGGCGGCGCTGGCGGCGGCAGCGCATCTCATCGTCTATTATGGCGATCCGGTGCCGGTCATCGGGGCGTCCGGGGCGGTGTCCGGCTTTATGGGGGCCGCCGCACGCTTCGGCCTGCGCACCAACAGGCGCGAACCGACACGCGGATTCGACGGTCCGCTGTTGTCGGTACGCGATACGCTTGGCGCGCGTGGAGTGGTGCCGTTTCTTCTGGTGTGGGTCGGCATGAACGTGGTGATCGGGCTCGATCTACTCGGCCAGATGGCCGACGCGCCGATTGCGTGGGAAGCGCATATCGGTGGTCTTGTCGCAGGCTTTTTCCTCATCCCGCTGTTCGACCGGCGCACGCTTTCCAGGGCGATTGGCCTTTAGGGCCGCCATTCTTGCAAATTCGGTTTCCTGAGCGCATTCTTTCCGTTGGGGGAAGCGAGGAGAACGTGCGATCATGATGGTCAAACACATACTTGCCGACAAAGGCTCGGATGTTTTCACCCTATCGCTGGATGCGTCGGGCATGGACGCCGTCAATGCATTGGCGGAACACAATATTGGCGCGCTAATTGTCACGACGCCCGATATGGTCATCAAGGGTATTGTCTCTGAACGAGATAT
>JBAQHA010000670.1:0-6610 GCA_049288075.1 Oricola sp. | reverse complement strand
GTCTCGGACGGTCTGGCAATGCTGGAAAACCTGACGCATCGCGGCGCGGTCGGCGCCGATCCGCTGATGGGCGATGGCGCCGGCATGCTGGTGCAGATTCCCGACGTGCTCTACCGCGCCGAATGGGCGGAAAAGGGCGTCGAATTGCCGCCGGTGGGTGAATACGCCGTCGGGCATTTCTTCATGCCGCGGGACGAGGAGCTCCGTGCGCATATCGAGGGTATCATCACCGCTGTTGTGGCCGAGGAAGGCAAGGAACTGATCGGCTTCCGCGATGTGCCGGTCGACAATTCGTCGCTCTCCAAGGCGCCCGAGATCGCGGCGACCGAGCCGATCCACAGGCAGGTATTCATTGCCAAGGCGGACGATCTTGAAGCCGGCGACGCCTTCGAGCGGCGGTTGTTCATCCTGCGCAAGGTGATTTCGGGGCGTATCCATGCCGAGACCGAAGGCCGCGACAACGGTTTCTACCCAGTTTCGCTGTCCTCGCGTACGATCGTCTACAAGGGAATGTTCCTCGCCTACCAGGTCGGCGCCTATTACCGCGACCTGGTCGACGAGCGTTTCGTGTCGTCCTTCGCACTGGTGCATCAGCGCTTTTCGACCAACACCTTCCCGTCGTGGAAGCTGGCGCATCCGTATCGCATGGTCGCCCATAATGGCGAGATCAACACGCTGCGCGGCAACGTCAACTGGATGGCGGCGCGGCAGGCGTCGGTGGAATCCGAGCTTTTCGGCAAGGAGATCTCCAAGCTGTGGCCGATTTCCTACGAGGGCCAGTCGGACACCGCCTGCTTCGACAACGCGCTCGAATTCCTGTTCCAGGGCGGATACTCGCTCGCCCATGCGGTGATGATGCTGATTCCGGAGGCCTGGGCCGGCAACAAGCTGATGGATGACGAGCGCAAGGCGTTCTACGAGTATCACGCCGCACTGATGGAGCCGTGGGACGGCCCGGCGGCGGTGGCGTTCACCGACGGCCGCCAGATCGGCGCGACGCTCGACCGAAACGGCCTGCGCCCGGCGCGCTACATCGTCACTGACGACGACATGGTGATCATGGCGTCGGAAGCCGGCGTCCTCACTGTGCCCGAGGAAAAGATCGTCACCAAGTGGCGGCTGCAGCCCGGCAAGATGCTGCTGATCGACATGGAAGAAGGCCGCATCGTCTCCGACGAGGAGATCAAGCGCCAGATGGCCGAAATGCATCCCTATCGCGAATGGCTCGGCAAGACCCAGCTGATCCTGGAAGACCTGAAGCCCGTCGCCCCGCGCGCGTTGCGCGAGGATGTGAGCCTGCTCGACCGCCAGCAGGCTTTCGGCTACACGCAGGAAGACACCAAGATCCTGATGGCGCCGATGGCGACGACCGGCCAGGAAGCGATCGGTTCGATGGGCACCGACACGCCGATCTCGGCGATGTCGAACAAGTCGAAGATGCTTTACACCTATTTCAAGCAGAACTTCGCGCAGGTCACAAATCCGCCGATCGACCCGATCCGCGAGGAACTGGTGATGAGCCTGGTCTCGTTCATCGGTCCTCGCCCGAACATCTTCGATCTGGAAGGAGCGTCGAAGCGCAAGCGCCTCGAAGTGCGCCAGCCGATCCTGACCAACGGCGATCTCGAAAAGATCCGCTCCATCGGCCACACCGAGGACCTGTTCGACACCAAGACGCTGGACACGACCTATGGCGCCGATTCCGGCGCGGGCGGCATGGCGCCGGCTCTGGAACGGCTGTGCCAGCGAGCCGAGCAGGCCGTCCATGGCGGCTACAACATCATCGTGCTGTCCGACCGGCAGATCGGCCCCGACCGCATCGCAATACCCGCGCTGCTGGCGACGGCGGCCGTGCATCATCACCTGATCCGCAAGGGGCTTCGCACCTCGGTCGGTCTCGTTGTCGAATCGGGCGAGCCGCGCGAAGTGCACCACTTCTGCTGCCTCGCCGGCTACGGCGCGGAGGCGATCAACCCCTATCTGGCCTTCGACACGTTGCTCGACATGCATTCGAAGGGCGAGTTCCCGCCGGAGGTCGACCGCTATGAAGTGGTCAGCCGCTATATCAAGTCGATCGGCAAGGGCATCCTCAAGGTGATGTCCAAGATGGGCATATCGACCTACCAGTCCTATTGCGGCGCGCAGATATTCGACGCCGTCGGCCTGTCGTCCGACTTCGTGGCGAAGTTCTTCACCGGCACGGCGACGACGATCGAGGGCATAGGTCTTGCCGAAGTCGCCGAGGAGACGGCGCGGCGGCACAAGTCGGCCTTCTCCAACGACCCGGTTCTGATCAATGCGCTCGAGGTTGGCGGCGAGTACATGTACCGCGTGCGCGGTGAGGAGCATGCCTGGACTCCGGATGCTGTCGCATCGCTACAGCATGCCGTGCGCCAGGGCCTGCCGGAAAAGTTCCGCGAGTTCTCCGCCCAGGTCAATTCCGATGCGCGGCACGCCAAGACGATCCGCGGCCTGTTCCATATCAGGCTGGCCAAGGAAACCGGCCGCAAGCCGGTCCCGCTGGGTGATGTCGAACCGGCGACCGAGATCGTCAGGCGGTTTGCGACCGGCGCGATGAGCTTCGGCTCAATTTCCAGAGAGGCGCACACGACGCTGGCCGTCGCCATGAACCGGATCGGCGGCAAGTCGAACACCGGCGAGGGCGGCGAGGAGCCGGATCGCTACCTGCCGCTGCCGGACGGCAAGTCCAATCCGGAGCGCTCGGCGATCAAGCAGGTCGCTTCGGGCCGGTTCGGCGTGACAACGGAATATCTCGTCAATTCCGACATGATCCAGATCAAGATCGCGCAGGGCGCAAAGCCCGGCGAAGGCGGACAGCTGCCCGGCCACAAGGTGGACGCGACGATCGCCAAGACACGTCACTCGACGCCGGGCGTCGGCCTGATTTCGCCGCCGCCGCACCATGACATCTATTCGATCGAGGATCTGGCGCAGCTGATCTACGACCTGAAGAACGTCAATCCGGCCGCCGACATCTCGGTCAAGCTGGTGTCGGAAGTGGGAGTCGGAACGGTTGCGGCCGGCGTCGCCAAGGCGCGCGCCGACCATATCACGATTTCCGGCTATGATGGCGGCACCGGCGCGTCGCCTCTGACCTCGCTGAAGCATGCCGGTTCTCCGTGGGAGATGGGCCTTGCCGAAACGCACCAGACGCTCGTCCTCAACGGTCTTCGCTCGCGCGTGGCGCTGCAGGTCGACGGCGGGTTGCGCACGGGCCGCGACGTCATCATCGGCGCGCTGCTCGGCGCCGACGAGTTCGGCTTCTCGACCGCGCCGCTGATCGCGGCGGGCTGCATCATGATGCGCAAGTGCCACCTGAACACCTGCCCGGTGGGCGTGGCGACGCAGGATCCGGTTCTGCGCAAGCGCTTCAAGGGCACGCCCGAGCACGTCATCAACTTCTTCTTCTATGTCGCCGAGGAAGTACGCGAGCTGCTCGCCGCGATGGGCTACACCAATCTCGACGAGATCATCGGCGAGACCGGACTGCTGCACCAGGAAGCCCTGATCGGTCACTGGAAGGCGCGCGGGCTCGACTTCACGAAGATCTTCCACAAGCCGGAAGCGGAAAAGAAAGAAATCTACTGGACCTCACGCCAGAAGCATCCGATCGACGACATTCTCGACCGCAAGCTGATAGCCGAGGCCGCGCCCGCGCTGGAAAGCCGCCAGGCGGTGCGTATCCGCATGCCGATCCACAACGTGGACCGTTCGACCGGCGCGATGCTGTCGGGCGAACTGGTCAAGCGCTATGGCCACAAGGGCCTGCCCGACGAGACAATCCATGTCACGCTGACCGGCACCGCCGGCCAGTCGTTCGCGGCATTCCTCGCCAACGGCATCACCTTCGATCTCGTCGGTGACGGCAACGACTATGTCGGCAAGGGCCTGTGCGGCGGACGCATCATCGTCCGGCCGCCGGAAAACTCGAAGATTATCGCCGAGGAATCGATCATCGTCGGCAACACGGTTCTGTATGGCGCGATCCAGGGCGAGGCCTATTTCCGCGGCTTCGCCGGCGAGCGCTTCGCCGTACGCAACTCGGGCGCGGCCGCCGTCGTCGAGGGCGTGGGCGACCATGGCTGCGAATACATGACCGGCGGCGTGGTAGTCGTGCTCGGCCAGACCGGCCGCAACTTCGCGGCCGGCATGTCGGGCGGCGTCGCCTATGTGCTCGACGAGGACGGCACATTCGTGACCCGCTGCAACATGGCGATGGTGGAGCTGGAGCCGGTGCCGGAAGAGGACGACATCCTCGAGAAGCTGCACCATCACGGCGGCGACCTCGCCCACAAGGGCCGGGTCGACGTGTCGGGCGACATGACGCGCCACGACGAGGAACGGCTCTTGCAGCTGATCTCCAACCACCGCCACCTGACCGGCTCGACGCGGGCGGCGCATATCCTGGAGAACTGGGAGAGCTACCGCTCGAAATTCCGCAAGGTGATGCCGGTCGAATACCGGCGCGCGCTGGTGGAAATGGAGCGCATGCGCATGAACGTGGCGGCGGAGTGACGAGATGATCGTTTCGACCACCAACACGCTCGAAGGACACAGGATCGCCGAGTACAAGGGCATCATCACCGGCGAGGCGATCCTCGGCGCCAATATCTTCCGCGATTTCTTCGCCGGCATCCGCGATATCGTCGGGGGACGCTCCGGCGCCTACGAGAAATCGTTGCGCGAGGCGCGCCAGATCGCGCTCAGCGAAATGGAAGAGGAAGCACGCCGTATCGGCGCCAACGCCGTGATCGGCGTCGACCTCGATTACGAAAACATTTCGGCCGGCAGCGGCTCGATGCTGATGGTTACGGCGTCGGGCACCGCGGTGGTCATCGAATAGTTCCGGGAACAGACATGGGCAAGGTAACGGGTTTTCTCGAGATCGACCGGCATACGCCGAAGTATCAGCCGGCGTCGGACCGAATCCGCCATTTCAGGGAATTCACGATTCCGCTGGAAGACGGCGAAGTGGTCAAGCAGGCCACGCGCTGCATGGATTGCGGCATTCCGTTCTGCCACGGGCCGACGGGATGTCCGGTCAACAACCAGATTCCGGACTGGAACAATCTCGTCCACGCCGGCGACTGGGACAGCGCGATCCGCAACCTGCATTCGACCAACAATTTTCCGGAGATCACCGGTCGCATCTGCCCGGCGCCCTGCGAGGAGGCGTGCACGCTGAATCTCGAGGACATTCCGGTCGCCATCAAGACGGTGGAACAGGCGATCGCCGACAAGGCCTACGCGAGCGGCTATGTCGTGCCGCAGCCGGCGCTGGCCAAGACAGGAAAGAAAGTCGCCGTCATCGGCTCGGGCCCGGCCGGGCTTGCCGCCGCGCAGCAGCTCGGACGGGTCGGTCACGCCGTGCATGTGTTCGAACGCGAAAGCCGCGTCGGCGGGCTGATGCGCTTCGGCATCCCCGACTTCAAGATGGAAAAGCACTATATCGACGCGCGCGCAAAGCAGATGGAAGGCGAGGGCGTGACCTTCCATGTCAACGTCAATATCGGCGTCGACAAGAAGGTCGCCGATCTGGTGAAGGAGTTCGACGCGGTGCTCTATTGCGGCGGCTCCGAAAAGCCGCGCGACGCCGGCATTCCGGGCGACGATCTTGGCGGCGTGCATCACGCGATGAACTATCTCGTCCAGCAGAACAAGCGGGTGGCGGGCGAGAACATCACTTCGGTTGCCTGGCCGTCCGACCCGATTCTCGCCAACGGCAAGCATGTGGTCGTCGTCGGCGGAGGCGACACGGCGTCGGACTGTGTCGGCACGGCGTTCCGCCAGGGCGCGGTGAAGGTGACGCAGCTCGACATCCGCCCGCAGCCGCCGGAGAAGGAAGACAAGCTCGCGGTTTGGCCCTACTGGGCGACCAAGATGCGTACCTCGTCCAGCCAGGCCGAAGGCGCTGAGCGTGAGTTCCAGGTCGCGACGCTCGAATTCGTCGGCGAGAACGGCCAGCTGACGCATGTGAAATGCTGCGAGGTCGACGAGAAGCGCAAGCCGATCGCCGGTTCGGAGTTCTTCATTCGCGCCGACCTTGCCTTTGTCGCCATCGGCTTTGCCGGTCCGCTCGAGAGCGGGGTGATCGCCGAACTGGGCGACGGGTTGAAGATCGACACCGACCGGCGCGGCGGCACCTCGGTCCATGCCAACGATCTCGACTACAAGACGACGGCCGACAAGTTTTTCGTCGCGGGCGATGCCCGACGCGGGCAGTCACTGGTGGTCTGGGCAATCCGCGAGGGACGCCAGGCGGCGCGCTCGATCGACGAATTCCTGATGGGCGAAACGACGCTGCCGCGCTGACGCCGCGGAAGGCGGTGGCGATGCCTTGCGCTAGGTCAAAGCGTCGCGGCCAAGGCAGGCACATAGTCCGCTTCGTTGAATATGGCGAAGGGGATTTTTCATGTTCATGTTGTTTCTTGCCGCTTACCTGCTGAGCGCACCAACGCTGATGGGAATCATTATCATCGGCCTGCTGACCGCCGACCTGTTTTCGGCGCAATACATCATCATGGCCGCTGCCGCGGGCGCGGTTGTCGCCTTGCCAATCGCGTGGCTGATCTCCCGCAAACTCGAGCAC
>JBAQHA010000669.1:0-1828 GCA_049288075.1 Oricola sp. | reverse complement strand
TGAAGGGCGTCAACGACAGCTTCGCCGACGCGAAGAACCTCGTGACGCTCCTCAAGGGCATTCCCGCCAAGATCAACCTGATCCCCTTCAACAAGTGGCCGGGCTCCAACTACGAATGTTCCGACTGGGAGCAGATCGAGAAATTCGCCGACTTCATCAACGCCAACGGCTATGCATCGCCGATCCGCACGCCGCGCGGCCAGGACATCCTCGCCGCTTGCGGCCAGCTGAAATCCGCCTCGGAACGACTGAAGAAGACCGACCGCCTCGCCTACGAGGCGATGATGATCGCCGGTCACGGCGACTGATCAGGAACGTGCGGGCCCTGCTGCACAATCTGGCCCTGGCGCTCGCCGGCTATGTCCTGGCGGTCTTCGTCGCCACGGCGTTCTGCCTGCTGGTGCTCTTCGGATTGGATGTTGGTTTTTCTCCCACGGAGTTCGGCTCCCGCATGACGAAGGAGTTCCTGTGGGTTTTCGCCATCGCATTGTTCATCACGGCAACGACCGCATGGCCGGGTTTCGTCGCCACGCTCGCGGTCGCGCGCTGGCGCGATTGGGGCACCGCGCTTTACTTCTCCCTGTCCGGCGTGGCGACGGCTGTTCTGGCGGTGCTGATTTTCGCCGCTTACCGCAACGATTTCGTGCTGGCGAAAGGCCTTCTTTTCAACACGCCGATAATCTATCTCGGCGGGCTTGCCGGCGGCTTCGCCTATGCCCTTCTCGCCCGTCGTTTCCGGATTTTCACAAGACGCCCGGTCAGCGCGTCTGAGCGAACAGGATCTTGACCGCGAACGCGCTGAACACGCTCGCCATCAGCCAGTCGAGCGCCCGCGTCACCACCGGCTTCGACCTCAGCGTCACCGCCATCCAATCCGCCGCCAGCACCATCGCCGAGGTGATCGGCACGCCGATGACGACGAAGGAAAAGCCGAGGAAGAACAGCTTGCCCGTGGCGTCCGGATCGCCGCCGGCGACAAATTGCGGCAGGAACGTCATGAAGAACAGGATGACCTTCGGATTGAGCAGGTTGATACCGATGCCGGTGAGGAAATTCGCGCCGAGCGGCTGCCGCTCGCGTTTCTCGGCCTTCGCCGTCAGCGACGAGCCGTTGCGGATCGCGTCGATCGCAAGCCAGACGAGATAGCCCGCGCCCGCAACCTTGAGCGCGATGAAGGCCGCGGGCGCCGCGACGATCAGCGCCGACAGGCCGAGCGCCACCATGGAAGTATGGATGGCGACGCCGGCATAGGCGCCGGACATGCAGGCGAAGCCCGCCGCCCGGCCCTGGCTCAGCGTGCGCGATACGAATAGCGTCATGTCCGGCCCCGGCGTGATGGCCAGGACGATCGCGGCGATCGAAAAGGCCGCCAGGGTCGGCCATTCGGGAATGAAGGCGGGCATGGTTCGTCTCGCTGTTCTGTGCGCCGCCGCACTTGCGGGATGCGGCGCAACCATGCCACACGGAAACCCGTTTCAACAGGGCCCCGCCTTCACCGCACATGACACGCGCCGACAATCCCTTCGGGCCGCTCGCCAATCCGCTCGTCGCCGCTGCGGCGCTGACATTGTGGATCGCGCTTCTGCTGCTCTTCCGCGGCGAACCGCAATGGGATCTCGACACCGCGCGGCGGTTTTTCGACGCCGCCGCCTGCGCCGCCACCGGCAGGGCGAACGGGATGGGTTGCGCCGGCGGCTTTCCGCTCGGCACGCAGGCGTTCTTCGGCGGTATTCGTGCCTTCCTTCACCCGCTGCCGACGCTCCTCGGCATCGTCGTCCTGGTCGTCCTGCTGGTCGAGATATGGATGGGCAAGCGCTGGCGCGACGCC
>JBAQHA010000668.1:0-1637 GCA_049288075.1 Oricola sp. | reverse complement strand
AGAAGGCGCTGGCCGCCGTGATTCAAGAGGCCTATATCCAGGGCGTCTCCACGCGCTCGGTGGACGAGCTGGTGAAGGCGATGGGCATGAGCGGCATCTCCAAGAGCCAGGTGTCGCGGCTGTGCGCGGAGATCGACGAGCGGGTCAACGCGTTCCTCGGCCGCCCGCTCGAAGGCGACTGGCCGTACCTGTGGATCGACGCGACCTACGTCAAGGTTCGGCAGGCGGGAAGGATCGTGTCGGTGGCGACGATAATCGCCGTGGCGGTGAACGGCGAAGGTCGCCGCGAGGTGCTGGGCATGGCGACCGGCCCGAGCGAGGCCGAACCGTTCTGGACGGCGTTCCTGCGCAGTCTGACGCGGCGTGGGCTGCGCGGGGTCAAGCTGGTGATCTCGGACGCCCACGAGGGACTGAAAGCGGCGGTGGCGAAGGTGCTGAAGGCGTCCTGGCAGCGCTGCCGGGTGCACTTCCTGCGCAACGCGCTCGCCTACGCCAACAAGGGGCAGCGGCAGATGGTGTTCGCGCTGATCAACACCATCTTCGCGCAGGAGACCGCGGAGACGGCCCACGCGCAGTGGCGCATCGTGACCGACCAGTTGCGCGCGAAGTTTCCGAAGCTCGCGGCGATGATGGACGACGCCGAGTACGAGGTGCTGACCTTCATGGACTTCCCCAAGGAGCACCGGGTGAAGATCCACAGCACGAACGTCCTCGAGCGACTGAACGGCGAGATCAAGCGCCGTGCCGACGTGGTCGGCATCTTTCCAAACGAGGCGTCGATCCGGCGGCTCGTGGGCGCGCTGCTGATGGAGCAGAACGACGAGTACGCGATCCAGAAGCGCTACATGAGTCTGGAATCGCTGGCGACGATGAGCGAGAATCCGCCGATCAGGCTGCCGGCAGCGCCGGCGCTGGCCGGGGGTGTCAGGAATTCTGTGTGTCTCGGGCCGGTTGAGTTATCGATGAAGCTCGAACCGATCACCGAATAGCAGGCCGAATTGCGCTCTGGCGGCGTGCCATTCCCGCGCCGGCATCTTCCAGTCTTTGGTGACCTCGCGCAACTGCAGCCAGATCAGCTTGATCGCCGCCTCCTCGCTCGGGAAGTGGCCGCGAGCCCGCACGGAACGGCGAATGGTGCTGTTCAAGCTCTCGATCGCGTTGGTCGTGTAGATGATGCGGCGTACGTCCGGGGGGTAGGCGAAAAAGGGGATGACCTCGCTCCAGTTACGCCGCCAGGCCGCCGCGATGGCCGGGTACTTGCGGCCCCAGGGGCCATCCTCGAACTCGCCCAGCGCGACGGCGGCGGCCTCGGCGTCAGCGGCACGATAGACCTCCTTGAGAGCGGCGGCGACCGGTTTTCGGTCCTTCCAGCCCGCGTAATCCATCGAGTTGCGCAGCAGGTGCACGATGCAGGTCTGGATCTGGGTCTGCGGGAAGACGGCGTTGATGGCCTCTGGGAAACCCTTCAGACCGTCGACCACGGCGATCAGGATGTCGTTGACGCCACGGTTCTTCAATTCGCTCATCACCCGCATCCAGAACTTGGCCCCTTCGGTCTGCTCCACCCACAGGCCGAGCACGTCCTTGCGGCCGTCGGCGCTGACACCGATCGCGAGGTAGACGGCCTTGTTACGCAC
>JBAQHA010000667.1:0-4016 GCA_049288075.1 Oricola sp. | reverse complement strand
GGCTCGTTCCTGGTCAAGCACCTGCTGATCGACTGGCGGCATGGAGAAGCCTGGTTCCGGAAAACGCTCGTCGACGCGGACCCGGCTTCCAACTCGGCAAGCTGGCAATGGATCGCCGGCTCGGGCGCGGATGCCGCCCCCTATTTCCGCATTTTCAACCCGATCCTGCAGGGCGAGAAATTCGATCCCGACGGCGCCTATGTCCGCCGCTTCGTGCCCGAACTTGCCGGTCTGCCCGACAAATATCTGCACCGGCCGTGGGAAACCCCACCCGACGAATTGAAAGAGGCCGGCGTGAAGCTTGGCGAAACCTATCCCCGCCCTATCGTGGATCACAAGGGTGCGCGAGACCGGGCACTGGCTGCCTATCGCCGCATGAAAGAGACCACGAAGTGACCGCGGGCGTCGTCACCCCTGAAAACACGCTGGAATCGGCAAAATAAACCGGATAACCTGCATTTCATGAGTGCCGAGTTGGACATGATGTCGGGCTCCGTTTCGACTGACCAGACAGCGGACGATTTGAGTTCGAAGGCGGTGCATCTCACACCGCGGAACATTCGCCGTGCTCTTCAGGGTATCCCCCTGAGGGCAAAGCTGGCTTTGCGCGCAGCGACCCAATTGCCGTACGGCTCGCTCACCATCCAGCTGCCCGACAAGCGCATCATCAGGGTCGGCGGCAACAACCCCGGCCCGGAAGCCGAACTGATCCTGCACAACTGGAACCTGCCGGTCCGCGCGATCACCGAGTCAACGGTCGGCGTCGGCGAAAGCTACATGGACGGCGACTGGGAAAGCCCCGACGTCACCGCCTTCCTGCAACTCTTCGTCGCCAACGAGACGCTGGGCCACCAGATCGTGCGGGCGAACCATCTTTTCCGCATGTTCAACGCAATGCGCCACTGGCTCAATCGCAATACCCGGACCAAGGCGAAGAAGAACATCTCCGCCCATTACGATCTCGGCAACGACTTCTATTCGCGCTGGCTCGATCCGAGCATGACCTACTCCTCGGCGTTGTTTTCGGAAGGCGCCAACGATCTGGAATCGGCCCAGGCCGCGAAATACCGCGCGTTGGCGCGGGCGACCGGTATCGGCCCTGATGATCATGTGCTGGAGATCGGCTGCGGCTGGGGCGGCTTCGCCGAATTCGCCGCCCGCGAGATCGGTTGCCGGGTAACAGGCCTGACGATCAGCCGCGAACAGCTCGATTTCGCTCGCGAGCGCATGCGCCGCGCCGGCCTGTCGGACAAGGTCACGCTGAAGTTCCAGGATTACCGCGACGAACAGTCGACCTACGACCGTGTGGTCTCCATCGAGATGTTCGAAGCGGTCGGCGAACAATACTGGCCGGCTTATTTCTCCAGGGTCCACGACGTGCTGAAGCCCGGCGGCCGCGCCGGACTGCAGATCATCACGATCAACGAGCGCGCCTTCCCCGAATACCGCGCCAATCCCGATTTCATCCAGCGCTACATCTTCCCGGGCGGCATGTTGCCGACGCCGCAAATCCTCGACAATCTGACCGCCCGACGGGACCTGAAAAAAGTAGACGAATTGGTATTCCCGCAAGACTACGCCCGCACGCTGAAACTGTGGCGGGAGCGTTTCCAGGACGCTTGGGCCCAGGTCAGGCCGCTCGGCTTCGACGACCGCTTCAAGCGCATGTGGGAGTTCTATCTCCACTATTGCGAGGCAGGCTTCGGCGCCGAATTCATCGACGTGCGCCAGATCGTCTACGCGCGGGACTGACCGGCCCGCAAGCCGCCGCCAGCGCGAGAATCTCCCCGGAAAAGAAATCCCCGTTCGTTGCCGAATTACGAATGACTTGTGCCTTGAAGCGCGGATACCGAGACCATAGTGTCGCAAAAAACAACAAGGACGGGATCATGTTCCACTCGGTGATCGACGCCATCGGCAATACGCCGCTCATCAAACTCAGGCGCGCTTCGGAGGAAACCGGCTGCACGATCCTCGGCAAGGCGGAGTTCCTCAATCCCGGCCAGTCGGTGAAGGATCGCGCGGCGCTTTTCATCATCCGCGACGCCGAGAAGAAGGGCCTGCTGAAGCCCGGCGGCGTTATTGTCGAGGGCACTGCCGGCAACACCGGCATCGGCCTGGCGATGGTGGCGCGTGCGCTCGGCTATCGAACCGTGATCGTCATTCCCGAGACCCAGTCGCAGGAAAAGAAGGACGCGCTCCGGCTTTTCGGCGCCGAACTGGTCGAGGTCCCGGCCGCCCCCTACCGCAATCCGAACAACTATGTGCGCCTGTCCGGTCGGCTGGCCGAGCAGATCTCCGGGAGCGAACCCAACGGCGGCGTCTGGGCGAACCAGTTCGACAATGTCGTCAACCGCCAGTCGCATGTGGAGACGACCGCCCCGGAAATCTGGCGCGACACCGACGGCAAGGTTGATGGCTTCATCTGCGCGGTCGGTTCCGGCGGCACGCTGGCCGGCGTCGCCGAGGGGCTGCGCGCGAAGAACCCGAACGTCAAGATCGGCATCGCCGACCCGATGGGCGCCGCGCTTTATTCCTACTACACCAGCGGCGAATTGAAGTCGGAAGGCTCCTCGATCACCGAGGGTATCGGCCAGGGCCGCATCACTGCCAACCTGGAGGGCTTCGCGCCCGATTTCGCCTACCAGATCCATGACGACGAGGCGCTTCGCATCGTCTTCGCCTTGGCCCAGGAGGAAGGCATGGTGATGGGCGGCTCGACCGGCATCAACATCGCCGGCGCGATCCGGCTGGCCAAGGATCTCGGCCCCGGCCACACCATCGTGACCGTGCTATGCGACTACGGCAACCGCTACCAGTCGAAGCTGTTCAATCCGGCCTTCCTGAGCGCGAAGGGTCTGCCGACTCCCGGTTGGCTGGAGCAAAGCACCGAGATCGACGTGCCATACGAGGACGTCGCCTGATGGCCCATTCCGTTAAAGCGCTGTTCCGCGACGACGCCTACCTGTCGGTCGCCGAAGGCAAGGTCATTGCGATCAACGATCGCGGCGGCATCGTCCTCGACCAGACCTGTTTCTATGCCACCTCCGGCGGTCAGCCGGGCGACACCGGCTTCTTCGAACGCGCGGACGGATCGAGGATCGAGATCGCGGCCACGATCTGCGGCGAGACCAAGGACGAGATCATCCACGTTCCCGTTCCGGACCGGCCGGTCCCCGAAATCGGCGAGACGCTGACGCTGCATATCGACTGGGACCGTCGCTACAAGCTGATGCGCATGCACACGGCCTGCCACCTGTTGACCGTCGTCTGCCCCTTCCCGATCACAGGCGCTTCCGTCGGCGAGGAGGAAAGCCGCGTCGATTTCGATATTCCCGAAACCGGCTTCACCAAGGAGGATGTGACGGCGAGGCTGATGGAACTGGTGAAGGCCAACCATCCGATCTACACGGCCATCATCTCGGATGCCGATCTCGCCGCCAATCCGGGCCTCGTCAAATCGAAGAACGTCCGACCGCCGACCGGCAACGGCGAAATCCGCCTCGTCTGCATCGGCAACAATGCCTCCGTCGATAGCCAGCCCTGCGGCGGCACCCATGTTACGGAAACGCAGGAAGTCGGCGACATTCACATCGGCAAGATCGAGAAGAAAGGCCGCGAAAACCGCCGCTTCCGCATCCGCTTCGGCCCGCCGCCGGCCGACCAGGAAATCATCTAATTCGCGGAAACCGGTTTACGGCCTGTTAGATCAATGGCTGTAAGATTGGCCTCGTTATGTGACGGCACCCCCTGTCGGGACTGCCGAAGCTCCGCATTTCCGGCCCGGACGGCCAGCCGAAATCGGACGATACGAGGACTGGCGATGCTTTCGATTCAAAGCAGTTCATACGGCGTCTCGGCATTGGTTTCGAGCCAGTTGCCGGCAGCAGCGAAGAATGACGGCGCCAATCCCTCGCAGACCAGGACATCCAGCACCGAGGAGACCGGCGCGGCGGCAGGCGCTCGTCCCGCTGGCGGCCCGCCGCCGGGCAGTCCGCCGCCAGGTGGTCCACCCC
>JBAQHA010000666.1:0-4800 GCA_049288075.1 Oricola sp. | reverse complement strand
CGACCTCGTCGGCAAGGACGCCATCGTCGTCCGCGACGGCAAGCAGGTCACGGAATTCCGCGACGGCATCCTGCCCTGGGCCTATCAGCACAACGTCGCGCTGGTATTCGACGAATACGACGCCGGTCGCCCGGACGTGATGTTCGTGATCCAGCGCGTGCTGGAATCCTCGGGCCGCCTGACCCTGCTCGACCAGAGCCGCGTCATCCGCCCGCACCCGGCCTTCCGCCTGTTCGCGACCGCCAACACGGTCGGCCTCGGCGACACGACCGGCCTCTATCACGGCACGCAGCAGATCAACCAGGCGCAGATGGACCGCTGGTCCATCGTCACGACGCTGAACTATCTGCCGCATGATAAGGAAGTCGAGATCGTGCTCGCCAAGGCGAAACACTACCAGGACGGCAAGGGCCGCGAGATCGTCAACAACATGGTCCGCCTCGCCGACATGACGCGCCAGGCCTTCATCAACGGCGACCTGTCGACCGTGATGAGCCCGCGCACCGTGCTGACCTGGGCGGAGAACGCCGACATCTTCAAGGATGTCGGCTTCGCCTTCCGTCTCACCTTCCTCAACAAGTGCGACGATCTGGAGCGCTCGCTGGTGGCCGAATTCTACCAGCGTTGCTTCGGCGAGGAACTGGCCGAGAGCGCCGCCAACGTGGTTCTGAGTTAAGGGACCTACGGCGCACGCAGAGATGGCAGGTCCCGGAGACAATTACCGCAAGAAGCCGGGCAAGCCGGTCGACACCGAGCCGTTCAAGCGCGCGGTGACCTCCTGCATGCGCGCCATGGCGGGCGAGCCGGAACTGGAAGTCGTCTTCGCCGCCGACAAGCCGGCCTTTGCAGGCAAGCATGCCCGCCTGCCCGAATTGCCCAAGCGCATCACCCGACAGGACGTGATGGTCACGCGCGGGCTGGGCGACTCCATGGCTCTCCGCACCGCCTGCCACAATCCGCGCATCCATGCCCAGGCCGCCCCCGACGGGGCGGATGCCCGCGCCGTCTTCGACGCCGTGGAACAGGCCCGCGTCGAGGCGATCGGCGCGCGTCGCATGCCCGGCGTCGGCGACAACATCACGGCGATGATCGACGACAAGTTCACCCGCGCCAATCTGGCCGCCGTCACCGAGCGCGACCAGGCGCCGCTGTCGGAGGCCGTCGCGCTGATCGTGCGCGAGAAGCTGACCGGACGGCCGACGCCGCCCGCCGCGGCCGCGGTCGCCGATCTCTGGCGCGACTGGATCGAGGACAAGACCGGCGGCGATTTCGGCAATCTCGAAGCCTCGATCGACAACCAGTCCGCCTTTGCCCGCGCGGTGCGCGACATGCTCGTTTCCATGGAACTCGCCGAGGAGATGTCCGGCGATACGCCCGAGGACGACGAGAACGAGGAAGGCGAGGAGCCGGAGGCCGAAGAGGACACCGAGGGCGGCTCCCAGGACGAATCCGGCGAGGAAGAATCGGAGACCGAGGAAAGCCAGGCCGAGAGCGAGAAGCCCGAGGCCGGCGAGATGGACGCGTCCCAGGCAACCGCCGACGAGATGGACGAGGACATGGACACCGACACGGAGGAGCCGGGCGAGGCCATCCGTCCCGACCAGCCCTTCTCCGACATCCTGTCCGGCATCGACTACAAGATCTATTCGACCGAATTCGACGAGACGGTTCCGGCCGAGGAACTCTGCGACGAGGCCGAGCTGGAGCGCCTGCGCGCCTTCCTCGACAAGCAGCTCGCGAATCTCCAGGGGGTGGTCGGACGCCTAGCGAACAGATTGCAGCGCCGCCTGATGGCGCAGCAGAACCGCTCCTGGGACTTCGACCTCGAGGAAGGCTATCTCGATCCTGCCCGCCTGCCGCGCATCATCATCGACGAGATGGCCGGCACCTTCGCGCCGCTGTCCTTCAAGCGCGAGCGCGACACCACGTTCCGCGATACGGTCGTGACCCTCTTGCTCGACAATTCCGGCTCGATGCGCGGACGGCCGATCACGGTCGCCGCAACCTGCGCCGACATTCTCGCCCGCACGCTGGAGCGCTGCGGCGTCAAGGTGGAAATCCTCGGCTTCACGACGCGCGCCTGGAAGGGCGGCCAGTCGCGCGAGGCCTGGCTGAAGGGCGGCAAGCCGTCGGAACCCGGTCGCCTCAACGACCTGCGCCACATCATCTACAAGAGCGCCGACGCGCCCTGGCGCCGCGCCCGGCGCAATCTTGGCCTGATGATGCGCGAAGGCCTGCTGAAGGAAAACATCGACGGCGAGGCGCTGACCTGGGCCTATCGCCGGCTCGCCGCACGGCCCGAGCAGCGCAAGATCCTGATGATGATCTCCGACGGCGCGCCGGTCGACGATTCGACCCTGTCGGTCAATCCAGGCAACTATCTGGAGCGGCACCTTCGCGCCGTCATCGAGGAGATCGAGATGCGTTCGGCGGTCGAACTGCTTGCCATCGGCATCGGCCATGACGTGACGCGCTACTATCGCCGCGCCGTGACCATCGTCGACGCCGAGGAACTGGCCGGCGCCATGACCGAGCAACTCGCCGGCCTGTTCGAGGAACAGAAGGGGCGCGACGCCCGCCTGCGCAGGGCCGGCTGAGTTTGACCTTGCAAATCCCGACCGATTTCGCCCGCCGTTTCGGCTTGGCTGTCTTTCCCGCGGCGCTGCTGTTCGCGAGCGCGGCACATGCCGAGCCGCCCACCATCCCGATGACCGTGACCAGCCGGACGATCGACAATTTCCGCATCGGTTCGAGCGAGACGCGTTTTGGCGATCTGGAGTTCGCGGGCGGGCTCGAGATGACCGCCTCGTCGCGTCATTTCGGCGCATTGTCGGCGCTGCATGTCTTTGACGATCAGGCCCGCATCCTCGGCGTCGCCGACACGGGCTTCTGGTTCGCCGGCAAAATAGACCGCGACGCGACCGGCCGCCCGACCGGCCTTTCCGACTTCACCATGTGGGAGATGGAGGAGGCCGGTGCGGGCAAGTGGGAGACCGACGCCGAGGGCATGACGGTTTCGGGCGATACGGCCTATGTTTCCTTCGAGCGCAAGCATCGCATCGCCGAATACAAAATGGCGGAGGGCGGCCATCCGGTGCTGCTGCGCGAGAAGCAGCCGCCCGTGCCGATGCGCGAACTGCGCGACAATAAGGGTTTCGAAACCATCACGGTCGCGCCTGAAGCCTCGCCGCTCGCCGGCTCGCTCGTCGGCGTCACCGAAAAGAGCCTCGACCGCAACGGCAACATGATGGCCTTCGTGCGCCGGCCGGACGGCAAGAGCTTCGAGTTCTCGGTGCGGCGCATCGGCGATTTCGATATTACCGACGGCAAGTTCCTGCCCGACGGCGACCTTGTCATCCTGGAGCGCCGCTTCAACATCGAGGACGGTGTCGCGATGCGCTTGCGCCGCTTCCCCGGCAAGGACATCGTCAAGGGCGCGACCGTCGACGGCAAGGTGCTGCTGGAGGCCAACCTGCTTTACCAGATCGACAACATGGAAGGCCTGTCGGTTTCGACCGACGCGGACGGTACGCCGCGCCTGACCATTGTCTCCGACGACAATCACTCGATCCTGCAACGCAACCTCCTGGTAGAGTTTCGCCTGGTCGGATCCTGAGGCCTGTTCTCCGCCGGCGAACGCGATATCATGGCTGTAGCCGATCAACCGGAAGCGCCGCCGATGACCCGACGGGACAAGGATAGCTCCCTGCCCAGATTGGAGGCCGGAATGGAAAAGAACGGCCTGAGCAAGCCGTTTCTTGCAGTCATCACGATCGCCGGGCTGGTCGCTTGCGGCTGGATCGCCGCTCCCTTTCTCGGCGCGCTGATCGGCGCGCTGGTGATGGCGATCCTTAGTCTCCCCCTTCAGAGACGAATCGAGCGAAGGCTCTCCCATCGCGGCTTCGCCGCGCTGGTCTCCATTCTCGCCATCGCGCTCGTCGTGGTTCCGCTGCTGCTGTTCCTCGGCAACACGCTGTTCGACGAGGCGTCGCGCGGCGTGGCGACCGTGCAGTCCCGCATCGCCGAAGGCGATCTGCAGCGCCTGCTGACGTCGCATCCGACGATTGCGCCCGTAGGTCGGTGGATCAGCGAACGGTTCGACCTGCAGGCGATGCTGTCGGCGCTGGCGGCATGGCTGAGTAACGCCGGCGCGCTTTTCGTGCGCGGATCGATTGCCCAGATCACGGAAGCCATCATCAGCTTCTACCTGTTGTTCTACTTCCTGCGCGACCGCGACAAGGCCGTCCGCCTGATGCACGACTGGCTGCCGCTGCCCGATGACGAGATCGACCGGATCGCGCAGCGCGCCATCGACGCGGTCCACGCGACCGCCTACGGGACGCTGGCGGTGGCGACGATCCAGGGCGCTCTTGGCGGCGTCATGTTCTGGATCCTCGGCCTGCCGACGCCGCTCTTCTGGGGCGTGATCATGGGGATCCTGTCGATCATGCCGTTTCTCGGCGCCTTCATCGTCTGGCTCCCCGCGGTGATATTGCTGATCCTCGACGGCAGCTGGGCGAAGGCCGTTATCCTCGCGCTGTGGGGCGGTATCGCCGTCGGCGGCATCGACAATGTCCTGCGGCCGATCCTGATGGGCAATCAGCTGAGGCTCCACACCGTACCGACTTTCATCGCGATGCTCGGCGGGCTGTACCTGTTCGGCATGGCGGGCTTCTTCCTCGGCCCGATCCTCGTCACCGTGACGATCGCGCTGGTCGAGATATGGCAGCCGGGCCGGACGGTGGACGATACGGTGGCGCCGGCCGCGCCCGACGACCGTATCCCGCCACCGGCGCGCTA
>JBAQHA010000665.1:0-1888 GCA_049288075.1 Oricola sp. | reverse complement strand
GAAATCACCGAAAATGCTCTCCCTCAAGATCCCGAATTGGCCATGCAACGAATCTCTGCCTTGCGGGCTCTGGGCGTTCGCATTGCCATCGACGATTTTGGGATGGGCTATTCGTCTCTCGCCCTATTGAGCAAGATGCCGTTCACGCGGCTCAAAATCGATCGTTCTTTTGTCGCAGACAGCGTTGCGTCCAAAGACAGTATGGTCATTGTCGACCTGATAATTGATCTAGCGCAGAATCTGAATCTTTGTATTACGGCTGAGGGGATTGAAACACTCGATCAAGCCCAGATGCTCGCCGTCAAGGGAGCTGATCTCGGCCAAGGTTATTTTTTCAGCAAACCCGTGGATGCGTCAGACGCCAGCGAATTGGTGAACAAGACCTGGCACGAAATGTTATCCCTGCAGGAAAACAGCACAGATTCCATTCTCGTTCGTACGCGGCATCATTGACGACCGCTCTGCGCCCTCATCTTGGCCGTTCCGCCAACCCTATGCCGTTCCCGTAAGCTGCCGTTCGCCAAGACGCAGTAGCGACTTGTTTAACGCACCCGGTCAAAGTCGTCGGCCTACCTCGCTAGCAAGTACTCCGCGAAGGCATCATGCGGGGTCGCAAGACCAGGTCGGGCACGACTTGGCGCATTCCGACATCCCGGCTCGACCCGCTTGTGGTCGATGCCGTTCTTCAGCTTCTGCGATCGCGATCTGCGCTTCTCGATGGATTGGGGAACATGTCCCTGTTCCCGGATCAGATAGAGCAGATCTTTTCCAATGCCGACAAGGCGGTGGCCGGTCTGCAAAGCCCCTCGCCCGCGGTCCGGAAGCAGAAGCTCCAGACCCTGCTGCGCCAGGTGAACCTGCTCACCGATCGACTGCAGATCGAAGTCGGAACCGACGCGCTGCTCGTCGGGATCGCACAGCCAGGATCCGACAGCGCCGATGATCGGAACCCGGCTCGGGTCCACTGCATCGAGTTGCCGATCGCACTCCGTCGTCGAGGTGTCGAAAGACGGATCATCGTGAACGGGGATGGTGGATCGCCGTCATCCAATCCGGACCCGGTGCTCGTCGGGCTCATCGCGAAAGCACATGGCTATCTGAACCGATTGACGCGCGGCGAAGACATCTCCGCCTCCGACCTTGCCGCAGAGGAAAAACTCGACGGCTCTGATCTCAGCCGCATCCTGCGACTGGCTTTCCTGGCTCCCGACATCACCGGAGCGATCCTCGACGGAACACAGCCTGTCGAACTGACTGCAACCTGGCTGATGCGCCTGGGCGAAATCCCGTACCGCTGGGGCGATCAGCGCAAAGCGCTGGGGTTTGAAACCTCGACCGCCATGTGAGGTTGCTGAATCAGTTTGCCCGCCGTCGCCCGCAACCATCTGCGCCATAACGAAAAACGGCCGCCCCAAGAGAACACGCAATCGCGCCTGCATCACTCACGAAATGTGCGGGAACTCGAAATCGCCCCGCAGAGACGGACCGCCATATTCGGCGCCAAATCGTGTCGGACTGCCGCTTCTCTTCCCGTTGTTACGGTCTCCGGTCCGCTAACCCGCGGATAAATCGAGGCTATTCCGGGAGCCCCAGAGAAAGCGCGAAATAGGAAAACTGTTTGGTGGAGCGATGGTTGCATCGAACTTCGTACCTGCACATGCATCGCCCAAGAATCAAATTGCATCGCAACACAAATGTGCGGGACTTTTTTCTGACCCCGGAGAGACGAACGCGGATTTCGGCAGGTTGAGCCGTGCTATTGGCGTCTCTGTGGCGGGAAATACGCGCCAGCTGACACGCAAACCTTTGATTTCGCGAAGATATTTCGGAGGCCGAAAAAACGCAGCAAAAACAAGGGACTAGCTGGTGGGTGAGTGGGGGCTCGAAC
>JBAQHA010000664.1:0-1861 GCA_049288075.1 Oricola sp. | reverse complement strand
GCTCGGACTTGTGCGCCATCAGAAGTAGCCTTCCTGTTTTTTCTTTTCCATCGATGCGGACTGGTCGTGGTCGATCATGCGCCCCTGGCGTTCCGAGGTCGTCGTCAGCAGCATTTCCTGGATGATTTCCGGCAGGGTGGACGCTTCGCTCTCGATCCCGCCCGTCAGCGGGTAGCAGCCGAGCGTGCGGAAGCGGACCATTTTTTCCTCGACCGTCTCGCCGGGGTTCAGCGGCATGCGTTCGTCGTCGACCATGATAAGCGTGCCGTCGCGTTTCACGACCGTCCGTTTCGCGGCGAAATAGAGCGGCACGATGTCGATCTTTTCGAGATGGATGTATTGCCAGATGTCGAGCTCGGTCCAGTTCGACAGCGGGAAGGCGCGGATCGACTCACCCTTGTTTTTCCGCGCGTTGTAGAGATGCCAGAGTTCCGGGCGCTGGTTCTTCGGGTCCCAGCGGTGGTCGGCTGAGCGGAAGGAGAAGATGCGCTCCTTGGCGCGCGATTTCTCCTCGTCGCGCCGGGCGCCGCCGAAGGCGACATCGTACTTGTACTTGTCGAGCGCCTGTTTCAGCGCCTCGGTCTTCATCACGTCGGTGTGCAGGGCGGAGCCGTGGCTGAACGGGCCGATACCCCGACGGACGCCGTCATCATTGATATGGACGATCAGTTCCAGTCCATATTTCGCCGCCACCTGGTCGCGGAACGCGATCATTTCGCGGAACTTCCAGGTCGTGTCCACATGCAACAGCGGAAAGGGGGGCTTGGCGGGATAGAACGCTTTCAGCGCCAGATGCAGCATGACGGCCGAATCCTTGCCGATCGAATAGAGCATCACCGGGTTGTCGGCCTCGGCCGCCACTTCCCGCATGATATGGATGCTCTCGGCTTCGAGCCGTTGCAGGTGGGTGAGGGACTTCATGTCGGAGCTTCTCTCGTTGGCCGCCCGTTCGGCGTACCGCGGAGAAGCAGGATCAGGCCTGCTGCGCAGCCGCGGGAACGGTATACTCTATTGTGGGCGTTGCGGCGATGAAATACGGGTTCCTGAACTCGGTTTTGCCGTACCTAAGCGGCGTCCCGTCGCATGTCAAAACCCGGCCACCGGCCGCGGCCAGAACGGCGTGGCCGGCCGCGGTATCCCATTCCATCGTTGGTCCGAAACGCGGATAAATGTCCGCCTCGCCGGCGGCGACAAGGCAAAATTTCAGCGACGATCCGGCGTTGACGCAATCGTCGATTTTATTTTCGCTAAGGAAGATTTCTGTCTCTTTCGTCAGGTGCGAGCGACTCGCGACTGCGGTGAGCGATGCTCCGGGTGCGCGCACCATGATTGCTTGCGACGAACCGTCCGCATCGATTTCGCGCGCCCCCGACAGGCGGTCGCCGACGAACATGCGACCGATCGCAGGCGCGTGAACGATACCGGCGACGGGCGCGCCGTTGTCGATCAGGGCGATGTTGATGGTGAACTCGCCGGTTTTGGCGATAAACTCCTTCGTCCCGTCGATCGGGTCGACCAGGAAGAAGCGGGAGTGGCCGCTGGCCGCCGAATAGGAACTGGCGCGCTCTTCGGTAACGATCGGAATTTCGGGGAAATGCCGCGAAAGCGCGTCGTAGAGCAGATTGTCGACAGTAAGATCGGCTTCCGTCACCGGCGACTTGTCGTCCTTTACAGCAACCACGTGATGGCGTCCGTAGACCGCCATGGCGACATCGCCGGCTTTCCGCGTCACCGCGATCAGGTCGTCGATGTTGAAATCGGTCATTGGCTGGAATCCCGGGTTACGTGCTCGTTCTGAATTGTGAGGCCCCGCATTGCGGCGCACGAGTAAATCGGCCATCTTCCGGCGGCGGTGTATGCA
>JBAQHA010000663.1:0-1630 GCA_049288075.1 Oricola sp. | reverse complement strand
AGCCGGAAGCCTACGTTCCGCGCTCGGACACCTATATCGAGAAGGAATCCTCGATCAACGAGCAGATCGACCGCATGCGCCACTCGGCGACGCGCTCCCTGCTGGAGCGCGACGACTGCATCATCGTCGCTAGCGTGTCCTGCATCTACGGTATCGGCTCGGTCGAGACCTATACCGCCATGACCTTCCAGATGTCGGTCGGCGACCGCATCGACCAGCGCCAGCTCCTCGCCGACCTCGTCGCCCAGCAATACAAGCGCCGCGAGATGGATTTCCAGCGCGGCTCGTTCCGCGTGCGCGGCGATACGATCGAGCTTTTCCCGGCCCACTTGGACGATCGCGCCTGGCGCATTTCGCTGTTCGGCGACGAGATCGACGCCATCGACGAGTTCGACCCCTTGACCGGCCAGAAGACCGACGCGCTGAAATCGGTCAAGATCTACGCCAATTCGCACTACGTCACGCCGCGCCCGACGCTCAACCAGGCTATCAAGTCGATCAAGTCGGAGCTGAAGCAGCGCCTCGAGGAACTGAACCAGGCCGGCCGCCTGCTGGAGGCGCAGCGGCTCGAGCAGCGTACGCAATACGATCTCGAAATGCTCGAGGCCACCGGCTCCTGCGCCGGCATCGAGAACTATTCGCGCTATCTGACCGGCCGCAATCCCGGCGAGCCGCCGCCGACCCTGTTCGAATATGTCCCCGACAACGCCATCGTCTTCATCGACGAGAGCCACGTCACCATCCCCCAGATCGGCGGCATGTATCGCGGCGACTTCCGCCGCAAGGCGACGCTGGCCGAATACGGCTTCCGCCTGCCCTCCTGCATGGACAACCGGCCGCTGCGCTTCGAGGAATGGGACGCCATGCGGCCGCAGACGGTGGCGGTTTCCGCCACGCCCGGCGCCTGGGAGATGGAGCAGTCCGGCGGCGTCTTCGCCGAGCAGGTCATCCGCCCCACCGGCCTGATCGACCCGCCGGTCGAGATCCGACCGGCCAAGACCCAGGTCGACGACGTGCTCGACGAGATCCGCCTCACCGCGAAGGCCGGCTACCGCACGCTGGTCACAGTCCTGACCAAGCGCATGGCCGAGGACCTGACCGAGTATCTGCACGAGCAGGGCGTGAAGGTCCGCTACATGCATTCCGACATCGACACGCTGGAGCGCATCGAGATCATCCGCGACCTGCGCCTCGGCGCCTTCGACGTCCTCGTCGGCATCAACCTGCTGCGCGAGGGCCTCGACATCCCGGAATGCGCGCTTGTCGCCATCCTCGACGCCGACAAGGAGGGCTTCCTGCGCTCTGAGACCTCGCTGATCCAGACCATCGGCCGCGCCGCGCGCAATGTCGACGGCAAGGTCGTGCTCTATGCCGACCACGTCACGGGCTCGATGGAGCGCGCCATCGGCGAGACCACCCGCCGCCGCGAGAAGCAGCTCGCTTACAACGCCGAGCACGGCATCACGCCGCAATCGGTCAAGGCCAACATCGCCGACATGGAACTGCGGATGCGCAATGCCGCGGCGAACCTGGAGTTCGAGGAAGCCGCGCGCCTGCGCGACGAGATCAAGCGCCTGCGCGAAGTGGAACTGGTGATCTCGGACGACCCGCTCGCCCGGCAGTCCGAGGT
>JBAQHA010000662.1:0-3107 GCA_049288075.1 Oricola sp. | reverse complement strand
GTACCGTGGTTGCGACCACTTGGAGCGGCCGTCCGAAGACGCCGTCCGTCGTGAACCATTGCCGGTCGGCTATACTCGACCAGTCGAGATCGGCGCCGCCGAGGCCGCCGGGCAGGATCGCGTAGACCAGCATGCCTGCGAAGACGAATGCCATCGGTACGCCGAACAGCCGCCATGTCATGTATCCGATGATCGCAAATGCGAGCCACGGCGCCATCAGGTCATAACGGCCGATGTCGACGAAGAACTCCTCCTGTTCGAGCATGATGCTCATCCAGCGGAAGACGAGTAACCCGAAAGCAATGAGAACGGCGATGTTGAACAGCGTCGCGACGGGCCCTGCGCCCTTGGGCTCGGGCGTGCCGGCGATCGGCGCGTCAGGCACCTCGCGATCGCCGGAATTCATCAACAGGATCGCGATCGTCATGCCCAGAAGCGCAACGGTGCCGAAAACGACGATGGTGTCGAAAATACCGAATCCGGCAATATAGACCGAGAATGCCGCCAGACATGCAGCAAGCGCTTCGGCGAACCGTTTAAGCATGGAATTCACGGCGCCACCTCCCAATCGCACCAAGGCCCCGATCGTGGGCGAAAGGCGGTGACGGCGCAACCAAAGCTTGCCTAGCGTTCCACCAGGTGGCACGTTCCAAGAATTCGGGCCGCTACGGCGACGTATTCTGGAGGGCCGATGACCAGAAAGATCAATCGTTCGCTCGATCGCGGTATCCTGATCCTGGAGTCGCTTGCGCGTAACGGCGCGAGCAGCCTTGCCGCCCTGCACCGCGACAGCGGAGTGCCGAAGTCGACCATCCTGCGGCTCCTCGACACCCTGATCCGCCACCGTCTTGTGCGCCGCTCGATCTCGGATGGGCTTTATCGCGTGACGATATCTCTGCCGGCCGGCGCGGGCGAACCCGTGCCGCAGGAGATGTCCGACCTCGTCGACGTGGCGATGCCCCGGGCGGTCGAACTGACAAAGCGGGTCAACTGGCCGTCCGATATCCACGTCCGTGACGGTCTTTCCATGCGGATCGTCGATTCGACACGGCCTCTGAGCCCGCTTCACATGTATCGCGGCATCATCAATCGCCGCCTCAACATGTTCGGCTCCGCGACTGGAATGGCATGTCTAGCGGCGCGTTCGGATGAAGAGATCGCGGAAATCGACCATCTGACGAAACGTAACAAGTCGCTTGGTCTGGTGCGCTTCCAAACGAGCCTGGCGAAGTTCATGTCCGATGTTTCCAAGACCAGGGCGCGCGGATACGGCACGCGACTCGGGAGCTATCGCGGGGAAACGGTACTGGACGACGGACTTGCGGCAATCGCCGTTCCGATCATGGTCCATGGCGAACCGAACGCGGCGATTAGCCTTGTGTGGCCGCGCAATTTCCTGGGCGTCGAGGAATTCGCGGACCGCTTTCTCGCTGTCCTGAAGGAAACGGCGGATAGTATCGCCGAAGACATGGAGACGCTCTTTCCCGCGGCCCAGAGCCTCGGGATCGACGTCGCGAGCTAGACGAGACGGCTTTGATCGAGCGCGGCGGCGATGAAGCTGCGGAACAGGGGATGCGGCTCGAACGGGCGCGACTTCAATTCCGGGTGGTATTGCACGCCGATGAACCAGGGATGGTCCGCGTATTCGATCGTTTCCGGCAGCACGCCGTCCGGCGACAGGCCCGAAAAGACGAGGCCGCATTCCTCCAGCCGCTCGCGATAGTCGATATTGACCTCGTAACGGTGGCGATGGCGCTCCGCGATTTCTGTCGTGCCGTAGATTTCCGCGATGCGCGTGCCTTCCTTGAGCGTGGCCTTGTAGGCGCCGAGACGCATCGTCCCGCCGAGATCGCCCGCCTGCGTGCGCTTTTCGAGCATGTTGCCCTTCAGCCACTCGGTCATCAGGCCGACGACCGGTTCCTTCGACGGGCCGAATTCCGTCGACGACGCCCCCTCGATGCCGGCGAGCGAACGCGCAGCCTCGATACAGGCCATCTGCATGCCGAAGCAGATGCCGAAATAGGGAACCTTGCGTTCGCGCGCGAAGGTCGCCGCAGCGATCTTGCCTTCCGAACCGCGCTCGCCGAAACCGCCAGGAACGAGAATGCCGTCGACATTCTCCAGATAGGTCGACGGGTCCTCGCTCTCGAAGACTTCCGATTCGATCCACTCGAGATTGACCTTTACCCGGTTCGCCATGCCGCCATGATGCAGCGCCTCGATCAGCGACTTGTAGGCATCCTTGAGGCCCGTGTACTTGCCGACGACGGCAATGGTGACCTCGCCTTCAGGATTGTGTACGCGGTCGGACACGTCTTCCCACGTCGCCATGCGCGGCTGAGGCGCCGGCTCGATGCCGAAGGCGGCCAGCACTTCCTCGTCCAGCCCCTCGTCGTGATACGCTTTCGGCACATCGTAGATGGACGCGACGTCGAGCGCCTGGATGACGGCGGATTCGCGCACGTTGCAGAACAGCGACAATTTCTTGCGTTCCGATTCCGGGATATCCCGGTCGGCGCGCACGAGCAGGATATCGGGCGCGATGCCGATGGAGCGCAGTTCCTTGACCGAATGCTGTGTCGGCTTGGTCTTCAGTTCTCCCGCCGCCGGGATGTACGGCATCAGGGTCAGGTGGACATAGACGGCGTTGCCGCGAGGCAGGTCGTTGCCGAGCTGGCGGATGGCCTCCATGAACGGCATGGCCTCGATATCGCCGACCGTGCCGCCGATCTCGCACAACACGAAATCATAGCCCTTGTTGCCGTCGATGACGAAATTCTTGATCTCGTCGGTGACGTGCGGGATCACCTGCACCGTCGCGCCGAGATAGTCGCCGCGCCGCTCCTTGGCGATGATGTTCTGGTAGATGCGGCCGGTGGTTATGTTGTCGTTCTTGTTCGCAGAACGCCCGGTGAACCGCTCGTAATGGCCAAGGTCGAGATCGGTCTCCGCGCCGTCATCGGTCACGAATACTTCGCCGTGCTGATAGGGCGACATCGTGCCGGGGTCGACATTCAGATAGGGATCGAGCTTTTTCAGCCTGACGCTGTAGCCGCGCGCCTGCAAAAGCGCGCCGAGAGCCGCGGAAGCGATGCCTTTTCCAAGGG
>JBAQHA010000661.1:0-2616 GCA_049288075.1 Oricola sp. | reverse complement strand
AGCCGGACACCCCACGCCTCGACATCCTTCTTCGTCCACCTGGCGATCTGCTCGAAACGGGCGATGCCGAGCGCGTTGAGCCGCGCCTCGTTCTGGCGGCCGATACCGGCGATACGCTTGAGGTCGTCGCGCGCAGCGAGCGCCGCGACGGCATTTGCGGACGCGGCCGCCCTGGAAGTCGCCGACTTCGAACGGGTCTTTCGGGGACTCCCTGCCTTCCCTTGCGGCTTGTCGGCTTCCTTCGCCTTTGCCGGCTCCGGCGCCGACACGACCGCTGTCGTCGTCGAAGCGGACGCCGCGCCTGGCGCGATGGCCCTTGGCTCCGCCTTGGGCGGCGGTTCCTTCCGCTCGAGCCCGCCCTGCTGGGTGCGCAGCAGGCAACCGATGACGGCGCCGAGCACGAAGGCGATCAGGATGAGAAGGACAGTCTGGAGGATGAACACGAACATCGTCGTTTCCTTCGCGTGCCGGAACTAGTTGTCCGAAGAGCGCGGCGTGGCGCTGCGCCAGCCGAAGAACAATCCCGCGGCGAAGGCGATCGCGAGCCAGATCCATGTCTCGGAAAGGGTAGCAAGCATCGAAAACCTCCCATGGAGCCAAAGTGGCGACGATTCCGGCGCGATTTCTCAGCCGCCGTGAAAATACGTGGCGAGAAGCGCCAGGCAGACCGTCGTCACGATCCCCGGCAGTATCCATTGCCGCCATTCACACATCGGCTTCCCTCCCGGCAGGAGGATCGCTCAAGGGCCGGCGCGAATCAATACCGGGCGCGATCCGGCCCGGCCCCGATCGGGAACGTTTCCGCGGCACGGAAATGCGCGACGGGATCGCATCGCGGCCGGTCATCGATCGCACGGTGCCGATCCGGCCATGTCGGGCTCCGCGAATCGCGCGCCAAGCCACTCCGTTTCCACAAGAAATCCCGCGCAAAATTTCGCCACAAGGCCCAATAAATGCGCAGAATTCCTAACGCCCGTTAACTTGCCGAAGGGCGGCCGTTCATCTTTGTGTCATTTGCGCAACAAGGTCCATGGATCAGTCAAGAGACAACGGCAATCCGCATCGAGAAATGTTGCGCCTGCGAACGCGTTCAGCTTCTATCATGACAGATGAGCGCGGAAGTGCGCATCGTTTTGTGATGGGGGATGGGGCACATTGCTGTCCTTCAGCAAAATCCGGACTCGATACACACCTTGACTGGAGGTCAGACCATGAAACTCAAGAGCCTTCTTTTCGGCTCCGCAGCGGCCCTCGTCGCTGTTTCCGGCGCTCGCGCGGCCGACGCCGTCGTCATCCCGGAACCGGAAGCGGTCGAATATGTCCGCGTCTGCGACGCCGCAGGCACCGGCTACTTCTACATCCCCGGCACCGAGACCTGCCTGAGGATTTCGGGCTTCGTCCGCTACCAGATGGATTTCGCAGGCGGCGACGACTATATCGAATACGACGATCTTGGCGCTCCGACCCCGGTTTCCGGCACCCAGGACGGCTGGGACAAGGAATACAATATCCGCCTCGGATTCGAAGCCTGGAACGACACCGAACTCGGCCCGCTTTATTCGCATATTCGCTTCTATGCCGGTGGCGCCGCCACGGATCGCCCGCTCGGCGACGGCACGGTCATGGTGGATCGCGCCTACTTCACGCTCGCCGGCGTGACCATGGGCTTCAACGACACGTTCTGGGATATCGGCTTCGGCGGCCCGGCTGACATCTACAACAACTACTTCACGACGACGGGCATGGTCGCCTACACGGCCAATGTCGGCGATTGGGCGTTCACCGTGTCGCTCGAAGACGACGGCTCCGCCAACTGGATGCCTTCGGTCGTCGGCGTCGCAAGCGGTTCGATCGGAAGCCTCGGCCTCACGCTCGCCGCTGTCTATGACGACACGGCCGGCGCTACCGGCGGCGGCGACTGGAGCCTCCAGGGCGCGGCAACCTACGAGATGGGCAAGGTCGCCCTCGGCGCCGGCTTCCAGTATTCGGGCGCCCCGGGCACCGGCAACTACCAGGCATCCTATGACTGGGTGATCGGCGGCGACGCCTCCATCCAGGCGACGGACAAGCTGAACCTCGGCATCGGCACGCAATATGCCATCAACGAACTCGGATCGAGTGACGATGACTGGGCTCTTGGCGCCATCGCCACCTACGAAGTCGTCTCCGGCCTGGAGACCGAGCTTCGCATTCAATGGATGGAAGATACCTACAATACGACGTTCGATACGACGGACTCGCAGGGATGGAACGCGCGCCTGCGGTTCACCCGCTCGTTCTGATCTCCTGACGCAAGTCGGCTGATGAAAACCCGGCAGGAAACTGCCGGGTTTTTTCTTTGCGCGGACATGCGCGGATAAGGATCGCGCGAATCGCTCCGGCACGGCCGTGCTCGCCTTTGAGCCGATTCTCCGCCCGCCGGCCGAGGGCTTCACCAGTCCGGGACCGGAAGCGGCAGGATTCGCGCAAAATGCCGGCGAGTCCGTTAACGAGTCAGCAACGAATGCGCCGGCGCAGCCGTCAATGCGTGTTTTTTATGCAACACACCCCGTGGAACGCGCCCCGGGAGGCGGCGATGGTCATTTCGCAGGTTGCGCCCACAGACCCGTTCGGTAT
>JBAQHA010000660.1:0-1951 GCA_049288075.1 Oricola sp. | reverse complement strand
TGGCTGGTCGCGACCAGGGGCTTGCCGAAGACCCTGTTCATGTCCTCCACCAGTCCCCAGGCATGCTTGTACGACATGTTCATCGCCCGCGCACCGGCCGAGATCGAGCCGAAGGCGGCGATGTGCTCGAGCAGTTCGATCTTGCCGGGGCCGATCCGTCCGTCCGGGTCGAGATTGATGCGCAGACTCAGCGACGCCATACCGTCCTCATTTTCGTTGTGGCCGGCGCACTATAGCAACGCGAAACGGTCAACGCGAGGCGAGGACAGCGCCCTTGACCTGGGCGAAGACGGACGCACCGTCGGCGAGGCCGAGATGGTCCCAGGAGCGCTTCGTCAGGCGCGACAGCAGCTGCGCGCCGCCGCCGTCGGCCCCCAACGCAACGACCACGATCATCTCGCGCTCGTTGAACGGGCGCGACGAGGCGATGCGGGCGGGAAGGACGTTGAGGATCGAGGTAAACCGCGGCTCTTCCAGCGCGATCGAGACGTCGCCGGCGCCGATGCGCAGCCTCAGCTTCGTTCCCGGCGAAATTGCCGACGGCCCGGGGACAAGGAAATGCCCGCCGGCGACATCGACCGACAGCAGCCCGTAGGCCGGGTCGAAGCCCGCCACCACCGCGTCGAGGCTGACGGCCGCCTCGCGCTGCAGCGCCAGCGGCAGGTCGATGTCGCTCTGCATCTCGCCGAGCGGGCCGGCGGCGATCACCTGCCCGGCGCGCATCAGCACCAGATGGTCCGCCAGCCGCTCCACCTCGGCGATGTCATGCGTCACGTAGAAGGCGGGGATCGCCAGCGTCTCGTGCAATCTTTCCAGGAACGGCAGGATTTCCTCGCGGGTGTCACGGTCGAGCGCCGACAACGGTTCGTCCATCAGCAGCAGGCGCGGCTGCGACAGCAGCGCCCGGCCGATCGCGACGCGCTGGCGCTCGCCGCCGGACAGGTTCTGCGGCGCGCGCTCCATCAGGCGGGAAAGGCCAAGGAGTTCGGCCACCTCGTCGAAGTCGATACGGCCGGGGCCGTCCGCCAGGACCTTGCCGCGCGAGGAATAGAGCAGGTTGCGGCGCACCGAGAGATGCGGAAACAGGCTCGCTTCCTGGAAGACGTAGCCGACCGGGCGGCGGTGCGGCGGCAGGAAAACCGAACTGTCCTGCCACGTGTCGCCGCCTACCCGGCAGAGGCCTGCGAGGCGTTGCAGGCCGGCGATGCAGCGCAGCACGCTGGTCTTGCCGCAGCCCGACGGGCCGAACAGCGCGGTAACGCCCCTGCCCGGCGCGGCAAACGTCACGTCGAGCGCGAAACCGCCGAGCCGGCCGGCGAACGCGATTTCTATGCCGACGCCGTCGGTCACGGCCCGGTCCGCCGCATGCGCTTCTCAATCAGCGTCATCGAAAGGATCACCGCAAAGCCGAAGACGACCATGCCGAAAGCGAGGATGTTCGCCTCGCGCCAGCGCAGCGTCTCGACCAAATCGAAGATCGCCACCGAGAGCACCTTGGTCTCGCCGGGAATGTTGCCGCCGATCATCAGCACGACGCCGAATTCGCCAACGGTATGGGCAAAGCCAAGCACGGCGCCGGTCAGGAAGCCGGGCCGCGCCAGAGGTACAGCGACGCTCCAGAACCGATCCCAGGGCGTGGCGCGCAAGGTCGCGGCGACCTCGAATGGCCGTTCGCCGATGGCCTCGAAAGCATTGCGGATCGGCTGAACGACGAAGGGCATGGAGTAGACGACGGAGCCGACCACCAGCCCTTCGAAAGTGAAGGTGAGGGAGCGCAGGCCTGTCAGCGAGGAGAGCCAGCCGCCCGGCCCGTCGGGTCCCAGCGCGATCAGCAGGTAGAAACCGAGCACAGTCGGCGGCAGGACGAGCGGCAATGCGACGATCGCGGCCACAGCTTCCTTCCACCGTGCCCCGGAACGCGCGAGCCACCACGCAACGGGCGTTCCCACGG